>SLHB01000427.1 GCA_007136375.1 Candidatus Hydrogenedentota bacterium | reverse complement strand
GAAGGGCTGGCGCATTGAAGAGCTTAGCGCGCACGGCACGGGACTGGGCGGCTATAAGGAAGTGAGCTTCAAGATAACCGGCGATAGCGTGTACAGTCAGCTTAAGTACGAAGCGGGCGTGCACCGCGTCCAACGCGTGCCGGAGACGGAGACCCAGGGCCGTGTCCATACGTCGGCGGTGACGGTGGCCGTGTTGCCCGAGGCCGAGGCCGTGGAGCTTGAGATCGACCCGAACGACCTGCGCATTGACGTGTTCCGATCCAGCGGGCAAGGCGGCCAGCACGTGAACACCACGGACTCGGCCGTCCGCATTACGCACTTGCCCACGAATACGGTCGTGTCCTGCCAGGACGAAAAGTCGCAGCACAAGAACAAGGCGAAGGCCCTGACGGTGTTGCGGGCGCGCCTGCTGGCGAAGAAGACCGAGGAAGAAGCGGCGCAACGTTCCGACGCGCGGCGCAGCCAGGTGGGGTCCGGCGATCGGAGCGAACGCATCCGCACCTACAACTTCCCGCAGAACCGCGTCACCGACCATCGCATCAACCTGACCTTGTACAATCTCGACAGGCGCATGGAGGGCGAGATCCAGGAGATCATCGACGCCCTCATCGCCACGGACCGGGCCGAGCGCTTGGCGCACGCGGTATCATGACGGCGACCGCTCCGCGGCCCGCGGGGGAGCAGCGGCTTCCATCGGCGGCCCAGATAGCCGCCCGCGCCACGGAGCAACTGGCCAGCGTTACGGATACGCCCCGGTTGGAAGCGGAATTGCTGCTGGCTCACGCGCTGGGCGTGTCCCGGACGGCGCTATTGGCGTCGCTGCGTGAACCGCGCGACGCGCCCGCTTTCGAGGCGTTGCTGGAGCGCCGGCTCCGCCGTGAACCCATCGCGTACATCCTTGGGGAATGGGAGTTCTACAGCCTGGCCCTGACTGTCGCGCCCCCGCTCCTCGTGCCCAGGCCGGAGACAGAGCATGTGGTCGAGGAGGCATTGAAGCGGGCGCCCGCGGTTTCGCCGCGCATCCTGGACGTGGGAACGGGCACGGGTTGTCTGGCCGTTGCGTTGGCCGTCGAATTGTCGGAGGCCCAGGTCACCGCGGTGGACGTGCGCCCCGAGGCCTTGGCGGCCGCCGGGGAGAACGCCCGCCGGCATGGCGTGGCGGACCGGGTGAGCGCGTACGGCGGGGACCTCTTTGCCGCCCTTCCGGCGGACAGCGCGCCCTTCGACCTCATCGTGTCCAACCCGCCCTACGTGGAAACGGCCGCGTGGGACGGTCTGGCGCCCGATATCCGTTTGTACGAAGATCCAGGCGCGCTGCTAGCGGGGCCGGAGGGGTTGGATGTGATACGCCGCCTCATTGGGGAAGGTTGGAGCCGTCTCGCACCCGGCGGATGGCTCGTGTTCGAGATGGGAGACGGACAATGGCCCTCGGTCCGCAGGGTACTTGCTGCGGGCGGGTTCACGGAGGCGGATTGCGCCTGCGATCTGGCGGGGATACCCCGCGTGGCGATGGGGCGGCGTCCTCTGGGGTCCCGTTAAATTCAGGCGACTCCAAGGCCATTGTTGGCCATTCCACGTCACTCTTGGGCGGATTTCAGCAGGATCCTATGGATAAAGAACCCTATTCGAGCGCGATGCGGACCCTTCCTCTGGAGGAACGGCCCCGGGAACGGCTGAAACGGCTTGGCGCCGAGGCGCTGACCGACGCCGAACTGATTGCCGTCCTGTTCCGTACGGGGACGCGGAAGCAGGGCGCCGTCGCGCTTGCCCAGCATGTCGTCAGTCACTTCGGCGGGTTGCGCGCGCTCGCTCGGGCTTCCATTCTAGAGATTCAGGAGGCGCCGGGGCTTGGCGAGGTGAAGGCTATTGAGATTAAGGCCGCGCTGGAGTTGGGCAAGCGTCTGGCCATGTACAGCGATGTGAACCGGCCCCGCATCAAGTCCGCCGAGGACGTGGCCAACCTCCTCATGATTCCCTTCAAGGACAGCGAAACCGAAGAGTTTAAGTCCGTGCTCCTGAACACGAAGAATGAAGTCTTGAGGACGGTGGATGTTTCGAAGGGCGGCCTTGACGCCACCATGGCCCTGCCGCGGGACGTGTTCCGCCAAGCCATCCGCGAGGGCGCCCATGGCGTGATCATTTGCCACAATCACCCGAGCGGCGATCCTGAGCCCAGCCGGGACGACATCGCGTTGACCCAGCGCCTGCGAGACGCGGCCGAGTTGCTCGGATTCCGGCTTCTTGACCACATCATCTTTGGGGACAACCGCTACGTCAGCCTGAAGGAAAGGAACTTGTTTTGAATCAGGGCTTCAGCGCGTGGAAGGTTGGCGCGCCGTACTACTTGCCCCCGCTGGCGTTGGGCCTCATACTGGCCGCGCCTCCGTGGACGCCATGGGTCCGGATCCTCGGCTTGGTCCTGATGGTGGCCGGACTCTATGTCCTCTATTTCTTCAGGGATCCGCCCCGGCGCGCGCCCGAAGACGCCCTTGTCTTGGCGGCGCCCGCCGACGGGAAAGTGGCGGCGGTCGAGGAGCTGGAGGAGACGCCTCATTACGAGGGGCCTTGCGCGCGTATTTCCATCTTCCTTTCCATCTTTAATGTCCACGTGAATCGCGCGCCCGCCGCGGCCGTCGTTGAGGACATCGCTTACAAACCGGGGCTCTTCTTGAACGCCATGAACCCCCAGAGCGGTGAAGTTAACGAGGCGAACACGATCCGGATGCGCACCGAGCACGGGCCGGTGACGGTCCGGCAGATCTCCGGGCTCATCGCGCGGCGGATCGTGTGCGCCGTCGAGCTGGGCGACTCCTTGGAAAAAGGCGCCAAGATTGGCATGATCAAGTTCGGATCGCGCACGGAGCTGTATCTCCCCCCCGGCACGGAAATCCTTGTTGAGACCGGCGCCAAGGTGGCCGGGGGCGCAACGGCGGTAGCCCGGTTTAGGCGATAGCCCCAATGCCCTTCAAGAAACGGCGGAACAGGCGCAAGCGGCCCCGGCGCCGGCCCATCAACGTGTTGGCCAGCGTCCTCACCACCTTTGGGTTGTGTTGCGGCGTCGCCAGCATCTTCGCGGCCATGGCCGGCGATTTCGTCCGGGCGTCGGGGCTGATTATCATCGCCATCATCTTCGATATGCTCGACGGCTCCGTAGCCAAGCTGACCAACAGTGTGTCCGAATTCGGGAAGCAATTCGACAGCCTGTGCGATCTGGCGTCCTTCGGCGTTGCGCCGGCCGCCCTCATCTATAGCGTCTTCCTGGCCGAATCCGGCGGAGAGCCGACGGCCGTCATGGTTCGCGCGGGCTCGATCATGGCCGTCACTTTCGCCGTTTGCGGCGCCCTCCGCTTGGCCCGGTTCACCCTGTATCAGACGGAGAAGCGGGATTACTTCGTGGGTCTGCCCATTCCAGCGGCGGGCGGCGCGGTGGCTTCCCTCTATCTGTTCATCCACTACTTCGAGATGGAAGTGGCGTACTGGCTTATTGGGATTGGCGGCGTGGGCCTCGCCCTGCTCATGGTGAGCACGGTGCCTTACCCCAAGGACCGCATCAAGGCGGTCATCCTCATGCCCCGCAACGCCTTTCCCTTGCTTCTGGTGTCGGGCATCATCATCGCGTTCTTCGTCGGGGCCGCCGATCAATCGCCCGCGGTCATCCTGTTCCCACTCGTGGCCCTTTACATCGGCGTGGGCGTGGCCGAAGAGATCAAAGGGCGATGGCGCCGGCGGTATTTTCGCGGCGCGCCCGTGGAATTGGATCCGGGCCTCTTTGGCGGGCCGGACGAGGGCGTGGAAGCCGAACCCGGCGATGGCCGCGTGGCTTCCACCAGCCCGGGCGGAGTTCCCGCCAGCCAAGGGGATCAGGAAGAGGGCGCGCCCCGGTAACGCCGGGCCCATGGTACAATACGCTAGCGAACCACGCGCGACTGGGGGAGACACGTTCATCATCTGAAGGCGGACTCGGGCATCATGCGGTCTTATTGCAGTATCGGACGCGCCGCGATCATCCTTGCCGTGGCTCTTGGGACCGGCCTTGCCCTCGCGGACGCGGCCAAGGACACAATGGCCCTTAACAACGGCGATGTCCTGTCGGGAACGCTCAAAGAGTTCGGCGATGGCGCCGCTGTGTTTCACACGGCCTTGGCCGGGATGGTCATTGTTCCCGCCGAGGAGGTGCGCGCGATCACGACCGCGGAGCCCCGGCGCGTCTACCTTGTGAACGGCGAGGAGCTCACCGGCCGCATTCTCACCGAAGGAAACGCCGTGTACGTGGCCTCGCCCACGGGCCGCGTGGCGCTGGACCTGGCGGATGTTGCGGACATCATGCCCGCGCCGGAAGGCGGCGCTTTCGATGAGGCCGTGGAGGCCGGCGCCCCGTCCGCTGGGCGCAACACTTTCGAGCTGGAATTGGGCGCCCTGTGGCGATCCGGAGTCCGCGACTACAGCGAACCTTTCGCCGCGTTCATGTGGCGTTACGAAGGGGAGCGCTGGGACTTCGAGTCCCGCGCCCGGGTGGCGCTCTCGGGCGGCGGCGACTTCCCCTTGTACTTCCTGAGCCAGAGCGAGTGGCGGCGCGAGTTGGACGACCGGTACTACGGGCTGTTCGCCGTGGATATGGAGCGGGACCGGCGCGAGGGATTGGAGTGGCGGTTCGACCTAGGGGCGGGCGCGGGACGCAGGCTCTGGGAGACCAACGCGCAGCACCTCGACGCGGACACGGGCTTGACGTTGACGGCGGACTACTTCGATCTGGGCGGCATGGAGCGCGGCGTCCGCCGCGAGGCCCTCGACGGCGGCCTGGGCGGCTGGCGCTCGGCCGCGTACTACCGCAGCGCGGGCAGGACCCATCACGAGACCGAGGCCGCGTGGCGCGTCCGTCTGCAATACACCCGCGACGTCTTCCTCGACGGCGAATTCACCGAAGACCTGGTCTTCTATCCCAGCCTCACGGATTGGGGCCAATTGCGCGCCCGGTCCGAGTCCGTGATCCGCTTCCCTTTATCCACCAATCTGAATCTCCGGTTCGACGTTCTGTTTGATTACCAACGCCATCGAGCTTTCCCGGGTCTGGACCCCTGGCGCGCCACTGTCGGCGCTGGTATCGTCTGGGACTTTTGAGCCGCGCCACGGGCTATTGCCGGGCGCTGTTCACGCGCTTTCGAATCTCGCCGCACAGGTTCTGGTACAACCGGGCGAACGCCGGCGTGTACTTCGCGTAGTACGTAGTGAAGTTCTTGCTCGGATCGGTGGAGTCAGCGATCTTCGAGGCGTTGGGGATCACCGTTTCGAATGGACGCGGCAATTGATCGAAGGGCGGCGTTCCCCGCGCGGCCCTTTCAACCGCCTCCCGATGCGCCCGCGCCTGCTGCCGGTACAGGGACCAGAGCATGCCCAGGGGCCGGACCTTGCTGAAGTTCGCCCGCCTCAACCGGTCCAATAACAGCATGGAGCCCCGGATCGACAGTTGATCGGGTATGGACGGGATGACGAAGGCGTCCGCCACGGGCACGAGCACCTGAAGCTGTATGGCCAAGGCCGGCGGACAATCCACAATGGTGTAGTCGTATTTTGTCGAGAGATAATTCCGGAGTCGTCGCCGCTTCTTGTTAATGTCCCGTATCCAATCATCGGAGGAACGATAGTTGTTTCGGGATTTGCGCATGCTCTTTTCGAAATCGTCAATACGTAGCGAACACGGAAGGACGTGCAGGTTCGCGTAGCCGGATCCGATGTTGGAGCCGCCTTCCTCCACGAAGTAAGGGACGCTCTCCTCCTCGAACTCATCATCAAGCATGGCCGCCAACATGTCGTGGAGCGTCCGGCCCCGTTTTTCACAACGGAGCAGACGCTCCTCGCCGAGCAGCATTTCGCTGGCCATGCATTGGTGATCGGCGTCGATGAGGAGCACTTGGCGGCCCTCGTCGGCGAAGCACTCCGCCACGGCCACCGCGTTCGTCGTCTTCGCCACGCCGCCCTTAAGGTTTATCATGAGGATGATGGCCATCGGCCGAGCTTCCTTTCCCATTGCCTTTTGACGCCTTCCGCCCGCGTTGACGCCTCCGTGGCGCGCGGTTCGGCTACAGCATACGGAGTGGGCCGATCCGGTGGCAACAGCCGCGTTGCGCCTTAATCGCCTGATAATAACGCCGTTGGCGCAGGGCCGCCCCCTTCCATGCGGTCTTTCAGGCCGGCAAGACGCCGACGATGCCCGTTCATCCAATGAATGAAGGACACGGATTCTCCCCCGGCGGGGACATGAGACCACGCAACAATGTCCGGTCAAGCTTACCCGGCGATTTGTGTTGTGCGCCGCGGTTGTCCTCGCCGCCCAGGGTGGGTGTTATAATTCTCCTTGGAGCCGCAAGGAGCGAAGCGGGGCTTCGAAAGCCCCGGGGAGGACGTCATGGACAAGACGAGCCTAAAGGAATTGCTGTACGAACACACCATGCCCTCGGCGCCGGAACTGGTCCAGTCAGGGGAGGAGGAGGGTTCGGTCCGCTGCGTCGCCTGTGGCCACCGTTGCCTGATTCGGGATGGCCGCGCGGGCGTGTGCAAGGTGCGCTTCAACCAGGACGGCGAACTCCGCGTTCCCGCTGGCTATGTGGCCGGGCTCCAGGTGGACCCCATTGAGAAGAAGCCCTTTTACCACGCCTATCCCGGTCATGACGCCTTGTCCTTCGGCATGCTTGGCTGCGATTTTCATTGCTCTTATTGCCAGAACTGGGTGACGAGCCAAGCGCTGCGGGACAAGAACGCCATCGCCATGCCGCGCTTTTGCTCCGCGGAGCAGTTGGCTGGGTACGCCGTGCGGGAGAATGCGCCGGTGGCCGTGAGCACCTATAACGAACCCCTCATCACCGCGGACTGGGCGGTGGAGGTCTTCAAGGCGATGCGCGCGCGCGGCGTCGTCTGCGGCTTTGTGTCGAACGGCAACGCGACGCCCGAGGCGCTGGATTTTCTCCGGCCCTTCGCGGACCTCTACAAGATCGATCTGAAAGGCTTCGACGACAAGAAGTACCGCAAGCTTGGCGGCGTCCTGGCCAATGTGTTGAAGGCGATCGAGATGACGAAGGAGCGTGGCTTCTGGGTGGAAGTGGTGACGCTAATCGTCCCCGGCTTCAACGACAACGAGGAAGAATTCCGGGGCATGGCCAAGTTTCTCGCGGGCGTGAGCCGCGACATCCCCTGGCACGTCACGGCCTTCCATCCCGACTACAAGATGACCGATCCGCCGCGCACCGAGACGGAGCAACTCATCCGCGCCTACGACATTGGCAAGGAGGAGGGGTTGCATTTCGTGTATCCGGGGAACCTGCCCGGCATGGTGAGCGAACGGGAGCACACGTATTGTCCGGGGTGCAACGGCGTGTTGATTCGCCGCCGAGGCTTCTACGTATTGGAAAACCGGATGCGCGGGGCTCAATGCCCTGATTGCGAAATGCAGGTTCCCGGTGTGTGGGAAGAGCATGCCCCGAAGCACAGCACCGGCGTGGGCTTGCCCCGGGCGATGAACATCTGATCTCGGCTACCTCCCGCATTTCCGCCCGCATTTCGTCCGGACATGGCGTAATCCAGGGCGGCTCGTCGCCATTCGACGCTGAATTTGTCTTTAAGGGGGAAACTCCGGGGAACGCCTGCTGGGCTCGCGTCGGACTGCGCGGGCGTGTTGGGTCCGTGGGGACGGTCTGATACAATGACGCGGCCTTTGACCTGAAGCCGATCCCGTTTTCGCCGTGGAGACGGATGTCGCTTTGGGCGATGGCGGGTTCTTGAGCGCGGTGGAGAGAGGAGCACAATTCCAATGCATCGCACGATGACGGTCCGGGCGCCGCTGGTCTTGCTGGCCGCGTTGGCCATGCTGGCATGGAGCGCCGCGGCGCAGGAAGAGGGCCGGGCGTTGACCCAGGGCGCGGGGGCGGGCGCGTTCCAGGTCCCGGAACCGGGAGACGCGCCGGTAGTTTGGGATGAGCCGGCGAGCGACCCCATGGACGCCGACGATCCCGTGGGCGCGCTATTGGAGATGATGTCCCTGCGCGAGCGGGTGAGCCAACTCATGCTGGTGACGCTACAAGGCGGGCCCGGCCCCGACGCGCAAGACGTGCGCTTCATTCGAGAGAATCCCCCGGGCGGCGTGATCATCCCCAAGGTGCTCCGGCCGAAGATCGCCGCGGAATACGTGAACGTCCTGCGGAACGCGCCCATCGAGATGCAGGGCCACGTGCCGTTGCTTATCG
>SLHB01000113.1 GCA_007136375.1 Candidatus Hydrogenedentota bacterium | reverse complement strand
TTGTTTTTCGCCCGGCCCCTGTGCTAAATCTACTGGCGCCAGAGGGGGCGCCAAATTTTTGGCTATATCGCTAAAGTTTCGGCGGGAGCCGCCGAAAATGGGGGTAGAGCTTAGAACAGACCCCCAGATATTGGGGTTGGACCTGAGAGCCAGACCTAAGTAAAGGAGTTAGACTCATGGGTGGTATTCAAGGCGTCGGCGGCCCGCAGGGCCCTCGCCCCGAGCGGCCCGAAGGTTCCGCACACCCCCCCGCACAGCAGCCGGAAACGCGCAACTCCGGCGCGCGGGATGATGTAACGATTAGCAGCGAAGCACAGGACGCGGCGCAAGTGGCCCGGTTGGCGCAAATGGCAAGGGAACAGGATGATATCCGCGAGGATCGCGTGGCCGCGGCGCGCGCCAATATTGCAGAAGGCCTGCACCGGCGCGAGGATGTGGTGCTGCAAACCGCGGAACGCTTGGCCCGCTTGCTTCCGTAGCGGCGGTTCCGGGCCGGCGTGGCCCCCAGTCACTTTCAGGGGCGCTCAGCGATGGGCGCCCCTTTTCCTTGTGTGCGCCCTCGTCGTCTCGGGGTGCGCCACCATGCCCACCGTGCCCTTTCGTGGAGGGGAGCGGGGCTACGCGTCCTGGTATGGCAATGAACACCACGGCCGCCAAACCGCTTCGGGCGAAATCTTCGACCAAGAGGCCATGACCGCCGCGCACCGGGACTTGCCCTTCGGGACCGTGGTCCGCGTTCATCACCGGGAAACGAATCGCTCCGTCACGGTCCGCGTCAATGATCGCGGCCCCTTTGTCCGGGGACGGATCATCGATTTATCCCGTGGCGCCGCCCGGGATTTGGGCATGATCCAGGAGGGCGTCGCGCCCGTGCGCGTGGAAGTGCTGCAGCGGGGCGAGGCGCCGCCGCGCCAACGCAGGCGGATCTGGAACATTTTCCTGCCGTGGCGTTGGTTTCGATAGGCCCCGCGGTTGCGCCCGGAGCGCGACGGCGTGGGAGTCCACGCCGCCGCGTCCGTGGGGGCAGGTCCCGCCTTGAATCAGCATCCGCCGCCTCCGCCGCAGCATCCGCCACCACCACCGTCCCCGCCCGAGGCCAGCGCGCTTCCGAGCCATGCACAGAAACCGCCCTCGTCCGCCGCGCCGCTATCCCCTTCACAAGCCTCGGAGTCTCGTCCCGAATTAACACGTTGAGGAGGCGGCCGGTAGCCGCGTTCGTGCGCGTCCGCCGCGCGCTGGTGCATCTCATCCTGCGTGGTCCGCGTGGGTATGGCGAGTATGCCAACGGTTACACCTAACCCGCCCAAAATGAGCAAGAATTCAACATCGAATGGCGTCATGATCCTGCCTCCTGTGTGGTTGCGATGTTCATGACTTGCGGGCCCCGCTTGTTCAGTGGGTCCGGGCCGTCATACTCGTGACGGCGTGAATCAGCACCCGCCGCCGCAGCATCCTCCGCCGCCGCCACTGCCGCCACCGCCGCAGCCGCCGGCCAGCGCGCTTCCGAGCCATGACAAGAAGCCTTCACCCTCTACGGCCGAGCCTGCTCCGGCCGTGTCGCCGGCCCCGCTCGATCCGTCCAGATCCGCGCCCTGCGGCTCGTCCGAGGCCTCACCGGCGCTGGCGGGGTATGGGGCAACGCCGGGTCCACCCGCGGATTTGCGAGTCTCTTCATCTGTCGCCTGTCGTCCATCGATGTCCGTCCGCGAAACGACGCGATCCCCGAGGGCTTCAGTTACAATCACGCCAGCGACGACGGCGAAGCCGATGCTGAGGATGAGAAATGGGAACATGTCTGGCAGCATCATTATTTTCTCTCCTGTTCGGTTGTGTCCTCCATCATTCGTGGTTGACTAGTGGCCGCCGCGTCCGGACCGCCGGACGTCTTGCGGGTGGCGTCTGCTTTCAACGCCTTCCGCCCCTATAGACGAGCCCGGCGGGGCGAGATTGCACGGGCGGCCGGGGAAGAGTTTTCGGAATGCAAGTATAATCTTAATGATGCGCACACGAGCATGCGACGCTTTGTTCTACGTTCGGGGAGTTTGCTCGCACCTGGCGGCGGCATTACAATTGGCCGAAACCCGGCCTGTTGCCGGGCCGCCCGGTGTACGGACGGGGCCTGAGGGGCCGCGGACCGGCTGGCTGACGGCGCCCATCAATCTACGCGGCCGGGTTCAAACGCGGTACAGAACGGCGGCAACGCCAATGGGGAGAGGAGCTACATGCGCCCATCGAGACGTCAATTTCTGGCCACGGCCGCCGCGGCCGCCGCGCCCTTGATCTTAACGCGGGGCGCATCCGGGGAGAGCGCGCCCTCCAGCCGCATCAACCTGGCCTGCATCGGCATCCGATCCATGGGTAACGGCAATATGAACGCCGCCATGAGCCACTCTGATTGCCGCGTGGCGGCCGTCTGCGATGTCGATGAAGAATACCTTGAGCGGCGGCGCAACGAGGTTAACGCCCGGTATGAGAACGAAGACTGCAAGGCCTTCACGGACTACCACGAGCTCCTCGAAATGGACGGCCTCGACGCCGTGATGATCGCCACGCCGGACCATTGGCACGCGCCCATCGCCATCGCCGCCGCCCGCAAGGGACTGGACATCTACTGCGAGAAGCCCATCACCCACACCCATGCCGAGGGCAAGAAGCTCGTCTCCGTGGTGGAGGAAGAAGGCGTCGTCTGGCAGACGGGCTCCCAACAGCGGAGCGAATACCGTTTCCGGCGTCCGGTCGAGATTGTCCGCAATGGGCTGCTGGGGGATGTCCAGGAGGCGGAGGTCGGCTTGCCCTCTGGCAATCCCTTTCCGCCAGACCCGGGCGACTTCGACCCGCCCGGGCACGTTGACTATGACCAGTGGTGCGGCCCAAGTCCCGTGCTGCCCTATCACCCCGGCCGGTTTCACGGATCTTGGCGTTGGCATTATCACTATGGCGGCGGCCAGTTGCAGGACTGGATCGGCCACCATAACGATATCCTGCACTGGATGCTGGACATGGACGGCAGCGGCCCCACGGAGGTGGAGATCGCCCAGTTCGACCAACCCCAGGACCAAGAAGTGTGGAACGCGGCCTGGCGTTACGAAGGCTTCTGCCGGTACCCCAACGGGGTCCGCACCCGCATCACCAACCGCGCCCGGCAAGGCGTCACGGTGTACGGCACGGAAGGCTGGCTCCACGTCAGCCGGAGCGGCTACGCCATGTCGCGGCCGGAGTGGTATGACCGCGACTTCGATCCGGGTCCCGAGAAGGTTTACGAGTCCAACAATCACTGGCGCAATTTCCTGGATTGCGTGAAGAGCCGCGAGCCGGCCATCGCGCCCGCGGAAGCCGCTCATCGCGCCACCACGCCGGGCCACCTCATGCTTATCGCGGCGCACCTTGGCCAACGGCTCGTGTGGGAGCCCGACACCGAACAGATCATCGATAACGAGGAGGCGTCGAAGCTCCTCGCCCAACAAGGCGATGTCATGCCCTGGATGCCGTGGCGAACGGACTGGTGCGAGGACTACCTGAACGAGGACGCTTAGCCGGGTTATTACAGTCGAATAGGAGATCTCCAATGCGAGCGCTCATGAGATTCGCCGTGGCCGCGATGCTGGCGGGGGCCGCGGGATTGAAGGCCCACGCGGAGGCTGACGCCGAAACGTCCGGGCCTCCGAACATCCTGTTCCTTTTCGCCGACGACTGGGGGTGGCCCCACGCGCCCCAGTATGGCGACGACACCCTCGACATGCCCGCCTTTACCCGGATCGCGGAAGAGGGGGTGCTGTTCGAGCACGCCTTCATCGACGCGCCGACCTGCACCCCGGCCCGGGGCGCCATACTGACCGGCCAGCACATTTGGCGTCTCGGTCCCGGAGCGAATCTGTGGAGCACGCTTCCAGCCGGGCACGCCGTGTACCCGGACCTTTTGGAGGACGCCGGCTACTTCGTTGGCCACACCCGGAAGGGGTGGGCGCCCGGCCAACTGAACGGGCGGGACCGCAACCCGGCGGGACCGGCATTCGACAGTTTCGCGTCGTTCTTGGATGCGCGTCCCGAGGGCCAACCCTTCTGCTTCTGGTTTGGGAGCCAAGATCCGCACCGGCCCTACGATTCCGCCTTGCGCGTGGAAAAGGGCGTCGACCCGGACGCTATGGAGCCGCCGCCGTACATGCCGGATTCGGCCGCGGTCCGAGAGGACATGGCCGATTATTACGCGGAGGTCCAGCGTTTCGACCGGGAAAGCGGCGAACTTATGGCCATGGTGGAGGATCTGGGCGAACTCGACAACACCATCGTGGTGATGACGGGCGACCACGGCTGGCCTTTCCCCAGGGGCAAGGCGAACCTCTATGACGCCGGGGCGCGAATCGCCATGGCGATCCGATGGCCCGAAGGGATCGAGGCGCCAGGCCGCGCCGCAGCTGGATTCGTAGTTGCCAGCGATCTCGCGCCCACTTTCCTGGAGGCGGCCGGGCTAGAGGTGCCCGGGGCGATGACCGGCCGGTCGCTCATGCCATTGCTGAGAAACGGTGGGGAGGAGGCGCCGGATCGGGACGCCGCTTTCTTCGGCAGGGAACGCCACACCCCCGCCCAGGAAACCGGCAACCCGGGCGGCTATCCATCCCGCGCCATCCGGACCGCCGATTACCTCTACATCCACAACTTCGAGTCGGACCGCTGGCCCGCTGGGACGCCGGATTGGGAAGACGCCAACATGGGCGATGGTTGGCTTGGGGACGTGGACAACGGTCCAGCGAAGTTCTACATGTGGGCGAACCGGCATGACCCGGATGTGCGGCCCTTGTACGATCTTGCCTTCGGAAAGCGGCCCGCGGAGGAGCTCTACGATGTGCGGGAAGATCGCTACCAAATGAACAACCTCGCCGGCGACCCCGACTATGCGGAAGTCCAGGACGAGTTGCGCGGGCGGTTGATGGAGTACTTAGAAGCGACGGAAGATCCCCGGGCCACGGATGCTCCCGTCGAATTCGACGCGTACCCGTATTTCGGCGGCATTCCGGAGTGGCCGGGCCAAGAGACGTTGGCGGAATATGAACGCTGACGGATGGCGAGCACGGACACTGGGGGCGAAAGGCTTGCCGCCTTCCGCCCCCAAGCGCCCAGGGTCTATGTAGTTCGTTTTGGCCGTGGCCGTTATGAGGGCCGGCGTCTCCACCGAAGCGCCAGCGCCCCGGCTCCGATCATGAGGCTTCCAACGAGGGCGAGGCCAAGGAGCCCGATCGCCGGGAGATTCTCCCACACGCTCACGGAGACGCGCCGGCTCTCGAAGGGCGAGAGGTCGCTCTCGTCGCTCACGACCACGTAGTACTCCCCTTCCTGGGCAGCAGTGACGCCGGTGAGGACGAGGGTGTCGCCCGTCTCTCCGTCGATCGCTTCGTTGTTGAAGAACCATTGGTAGGCGACGCCGCCTTCCGGCGCGGCGAGTTCGACGGGGCCCAGGGTGACGGTCTGCCCCTGTGTGGCGACCACCGCCGAGGGCAGGTCGGTGAGGAAGACCACGCCGAACTCCAGCTCCGTGTCCGTGGCCCAGCCGCCGTCGCTGATGACGCCGTCGTTGCCTTGGCCCGAAAGGTCCGCGACAACGTCTCCCGCGCCTTCGTCCAGGGGCCAGTATCCGGCGAGACCCGATTCGTTGCCCGTCAGCCGGCGGTTCATGAACGCCTGAATCTGTTCCTGGGTGCGGGGCGTGTTCCAGACCCGGACTTCGGAGATGCGGCCGTCCGTGCCTTCGCCCAACGAGTCGGGATTCCCATTGTTGCCGATGTGGGCGAAGCCGCCGATCTCGTTCAGGCCTTGATAGGTGCCGGACGAAACCGAGTCCCCGTTGAGGAAGACCTCGTAGGCCCCATCGTCGTAAACAACGGCGACGTGATTCCATGTCCCGACAGGCAAGGAGGCGATGTCCCGGTCCATGGCGTGGTTGTCGCCCAGCCCCAGGCTCAATTCCTCGCCGCCGCCTTCGTTATAGATCTGGATCCGGTTGTTGAAGGCGGGAATGGTGGTGTGGCCCAACAGGTACTGTTTGTCGTCCACGTTGTTCAGGAGCCACCAGGCTTCAATGGCGCCGGCCTGCGCGCTCCATCCGGACGCGCCCACTTCAACATGACTGTCGCCACCCTCCAGGGCAAGGACGTCGGTTTGCGTGTGGGCGGCGCCCGCCGCCAGGCCAAGGGCCACGGCGCACGCGGCGGACAGGATGGAGCGTCCAGAACTGAAACCCTTCGTCTTCATGATTATCCCCTCTAGCTGAATTATGTTGAGGTTTCCGGCCGGCATTCGCGGAGCCCCGCCCCTCGGGCTGGCCCATGAACGGTTTCGGCTGTTGGAACGGTAGCATAATTATTAAGCGTTGATCAATAGATTGTTTTTATCTGTATAGTGCGATTTTTTGCAGGGCGAAGACGCGCGGGACGGTGGGCGGGCGTGTGATTCCACAGGGCGGTGTACTATAATCGCGCGGGGTGATCGGGCCTCGCGCGGAGAGGCCGCTGAGCGTGAATAAGGAGGGAGAATGAGACAATACTGGCTTGGAAGCGTGCTGATCCTCTTGGGCGCCGCCGTGTTCAGCGCGGGATGCGGGGACGCGCCGGCCGCCGGCTCTGACGGGGACAGCGAAAGGCTCGTTCTCTTCGTGGGGTCCGCGTCCCAGCCGCCCACGGAGCTGGCCGCCCGGCGATTCGAAGAGAAGACCGGCGCGTCGCTGGATCTGCACTTTGGCGGCTCCGGCGAGATGCTGTCGCGCATGGAGCTTTCGGGGCGTGGGGACATTTACTTCCCCGGTTCGTCGGATTACATGGAAATTGCCCGGCGGCGGGGGCTCGTGGATCCGGACACCGAACGCATCGCCGCCTACCTTGTTCCCGCCATCAACGTGCCCAAAGGCAACCCGAAGGGGATCGAAACCTTGGAAGACTTGGCGCAATCCGGGGTTCGCGTGGGGATTGCGCGGCCCGACACGGTGTGCGTGGGGCTGTACGCCGTGGAGGTGCTGGAGGCCAACGGCCTGGCGGACCGGGTCCGGCCCAACATTGTCACCCATGCCGAGTCCTGCGCGAAGACGGCCCAAATCGTCGCGTTGAGCCAGGTGGACGCCGTGCTGGGCTGGGAGGTGTTTGAACACTGGGATTCGGAAAGCATCGAGACCATCTACCTTTCCCCGGAGGAAGTCCCCCGGATCGGGTACATTCCCGCCGCGATTGGCGCGAACAGCGCGGCGCCGGAACTGGCCGAGGCCTTTCTTGATTTCCTCGTGTCCCCCGAGGGTCAGGACATCTTCCGGCAGTGGAATTATCTGACCACCGTGGAGGAGGCGCGGGCCCACACCGCTCCGGACACGCCCGTGGGCGGCGAATGGCCCCTGCCCGCCGGATGGTGACCGGCGTGCGGCTGAGCCAGCCGCTGTTCGTCCTGTGCGTGGCCACGGGCGTCGGCGCGGCGGCGACGCTTATGCTGGCCATGCTCGCCGCGCAAGCGGGGTACGCGGGCTTGCGGGCGCCGTTGGCCGCCTTGGCCGAGCCTGACATCCAGCACGCCATTCGCCTGAGCATGTTCTGCGCCACCATCGCCGCCGGGCTGGCGATGATCGTGGCGATTCCCGCGGCCTTCGCCTTGGCGCGCTACCGGTTCCCTGGGCGCATGGCCGTGGATGTCCTGCTGGACATCCCCATCATCATCTCGCCCGTCGCCATCGGCATGACTCTGTTGCTCATGTTCCGCACGGCGCCCGGGAGTTGGGTGCAAGAGAACCTGATTCAGTTTGTCTTCGAGGTTCCCGGCATCATCCTTGCCCAGTTTGTCATCGCCCTGGCGTTGCAAGTGCGGGTGCTTAAGGCGAGTTTTGAGGAGATCAACCCCCGGTTGGAACAAGTCGCGCGCTACCTGGGTTGCGGTCCTTGGGCCGCGATGTGGCGCGTCACCTTGCCGCTGGCCCGTCCCGGCCTGGTCGCCGCCCTCGTGCTCGGCTGGGGCCGGGCCGTTGGCGACTACGGCGCGACGGTCACCATCGCCGGCAGCGTACGGGGCAAGACCGACACCATTCCCGTCTCCATCATGCTGAACTGGTCCGCCGTGCGCATCGAGGCCGCCGTCGCCTTGGTGATGGTGCTGACCGTCATCGCGCTCCTCGTCCTGTTCACGGTGCGGTTGGCGGCGGGAGGGCGGCGGACGTGATTGAAGTTCGTGACTTGGCGGCGTCCTACGGGGCGTTCGCGTTGCGCGGGGTCAATCTGGAGCTGCGCGAGAGCGGTTGCCTGGCCATCCTTGGCCCGTCGGGCGCGGGGAAGA
>SLHB01000064.1 GCA_007136375.1 Candidatus Hydrogenedentota bacterium | reverse complement strand
TCCGGACACGCACTTCCGGCCGGCCCCGGTCGTAGTCGTCATGAAGGTCCACCAGCCCGGGCACATCGCGAACGGCCGCGCGGACATCCGCCGCGAGGCCGGCCAACACACCAAAGTCGTCGCCGCTGATCTCCACGTTAATGGCGGCGCCCGAAGGCGGCCCCATATCGAGGCTGTCGATCCGGATTTCCGCGCCCGCGATGTCCCGAAGGTCCTCCCGCAGAGACGCGATAATCACGCTTGGCATCACGGCCGCTTCTTCGAGTTTCGGGAAGTCGAGGGTGATCCGGCTGATGTGGGTGGTCGTTCCACCGCCGCTTCCGAAGAATTGAATGCCCCTGGAGCCCACGTTCGTGATGACATAGTCGATGTGCTCGCGGTAAGGCTCAAGCCGCGCCTCCACTTGCCGGACCAGCGCGTCCGACGCGGCGAGGTTTGTCCCTTGGGGCGCCTCGATGTCGATATAGGCCCGTGGCGGCTCCACGGACGGCGTGAACTCCACGGTGGCGCCCGCGGCGTAGATGTACTGAATGACGGCCAAGGCGGTGATCGCCACGGTGATGGTGACCGCGCGCCAACGCAACGCCAAGCGCACGACGCGGCCGTACGCATGCAAGAACCGATGCCGCTCCGCTTCCACACTCTTCGGATGGATCCGCATGAACATGGACGCCAAGGCGGGATTCACCACGAGGGCCACGAAGAGGCTGGCGCCCAGAACGAGGGTCAGCGTCATGGGCAGGTAGAACATGAAGCTTCCCCAGATTCCTGGCCAGAAGAACAAGGGAAAGAATGCGGCCATGGTAGTGAGCGTGGCCGCCGTGACCGGCAAAGCCACTTCCGCCGCGCCGTCCTTCGCGGCCTGCGTCCGCGTCTTCCCCTGCTGGGCGTGGCGGTAGATGTTCTCGACCACGACGATGCCGTTGTCCACAAGCATGCCGAGGGCGAGGATCAGGCTGAAGAGCACCACCATGTTCAGCGTGACCCCGGTGAAATACAGGACCGAGAAGGTCATGAGCATGCTTACGGGAATGGCGAGGGCCACAAAGACGGCGTTGGAAAGGCCCATGAACAATAGAACCACGACGAGCACTAGGATCAGACCGGTTAGAATGCCGCTTTCCAACTCCACTACCACGTCCCGGACGAATTCCGATTCGTCGGTCGTTACGACAATATCCACGCCCGCCGGCGCCCGGCTCCGGGCCACCTCTAGGATCGCGTGGACATGCTGAGCGATGGTGATGACATTCGCGCCCGCCCGCTTCGCCACGGTAAGCGTGACGGCCGGGCGGCCATCCACCCGGGAGTATGTTGTGGCCTCCTTGAACGTGTCCCTCACGTCGGCGAGATCCCGGAGGTACACAAGGCCCCGTTCGCCCTGTTTCACCACAAGGCCTTCCAATTCGGCGGGCGTCCGGAACTCTCCGGGAACGCGCATGAGGTAGCTCGCGTCCCCCAGCTCCAGCACGCCGCCGGGGACGTTGACGTTCTCCATCCGCGCGGCGCGAATCAGGTCCGAGAAGGGGACGCCATAGGCGGCGATCCGTTCCGGGTCGGCTTCGATCTCGATCTCCCGCTCCGTATCGCCAACGATATTGACTTCCAGTACGCCGCGGACCGCCTCGATCTCGTCCTGCAAATTCTCGGCGAACCGGCTCAGCGCCGCCAACCCCACATCGCCCGTCAACGCCACGATCATGATGGGCAAGGCCGAAATGTCTAACTCGCTGATGATGGGATCGTCCGCTTCCTCTGGGAGGTCGGACTTGGCGAAGTCCACCTTGTCACGGACCCGCTGCAAGGCGTTGTCGATGTCCGTGCCCGCTTCGAACTCGATGGCGATGGAGGATGCGCCCTCCTGGCTCGTGGAAGAAATCTCGCGGACATCCGCGATGCCCGTCAGTTGCCGCTCGATGGGGATGGTGACCAGGGTCTCCATGTCTTCGGGAGAGACGCCCTCGTAGGTCACAAGGATGCTGATGAAGGGAATGACTACTTCCGGGTTGGACTCCCGGGGCAGAACCACATAAGCGTAGGAACCCACGACGACAATCGTGAAGAGGACAATCAGCACGGTAAGGCTGCGATCAATCGCGAGGTTGCACAATTTCACGGGAAGACTTCCCTTGGACGTTGGCGCGATGCGCCGCCAACGCGTTTGGCGTTAACGCCGAAGCTACAGCCCGGCCGTTTCGACCCGCACGGACTCTCCCGCCCGGAGGTCCCGTTGCCCCACCACGATGAGGCGGTCGCCAGGGCTTAAGCCGTTCGTCACTTGGACGTCGTTGCCCTGGATGACGCCAATCTCAATGGAGCGCATTTGGGCGCGGCCGTCTTTCTCCACGAACACATAGCGCTCTTCGTCCAAGGAGATGACGGCGAAGATGGGAACCAGTATTGCGTCCGGATACACGTTTCGGACGAGGTGGGCGCGGGCGATCATTCCCGGCCTCAGACGGCGGTCCGGATTGTCAACGGCGATTTCCGTCTCGAAGGTGCGGGTCGCCAATTCGGCGGACGTGGCCACGCGATGAACTTCCCCGGTGAAACGGTCCTCCGGGAACGCGTCCACGGCGATCTCCACATCGCTTCCGCCGTGAAACAAGGGCGCGTCCCGTTCAGACACGCCCACCACGATTCGGACACGGTCCAACTGCACGAGCCGGACGAGGGGCGCGCCTGCTTCGGTGAACTCCCCATCCTCCCGGTGCACGGCGTCAACGACGCCATCGAAGGGCGCCCGGACCACGCTCTTGCGCAGGTCGATGCGGGCGCTCTCGACGCTGGCCGCGGCCACGTCATACTCGGCCTGCAACCGCTCCACCTGCTGACGGGTTCCAATGCCCGCGCCAGCCATCTCTTCCGCGCGGGCGAGTTCTTGCGCCGCAAGCCGGTGCTGGGCTTCAAGCTGGCGGAGCCGCGCCCGGATGGCCTCGGTGTCGATGCGGAACAACTCCTGACCGGACGCTACAGTGTCCCCGGCCTCGGCGCCCTGCCACTCAATGCGCCCGCCCACTTCGGCGCTCAGGGACCGCGCCTCCCAGGGCTCCACGGTTCCGGTTATCGTGATGCGATCGGTCAGGTCCCGGGGCTCCAGCTCCTGGACCCGCACGTTCGCGGGACGCTCTGGGTCGTAGGCGTCCTGAACGGCGTTGAGTTGATTCGCTCGATAATTGGCCGCGACCACGGCGGAAACCGTGCCAAAAGCCACCACCGCCAGACAGACTATCAGCGAAATCAGGCGTTTCTTGTAGCGTTTGAGCAACTTCATCGGTATATGCCTAAGACGCTCCGGTTGGGTGTCGCCGGCTTCCGCGGCTATGCGCGGCATGGGCCGGCTTCAACCCTTATTACACGCTTGGGAGGGGTGGCGCGCAGGTCCCCCGGGAATGCACCGGAGCAATACGTTAGGGCGAGGAACCACGCCCGCGATGGAAAGCCGTTTCCCCCGCCTTCAAAGTCTAGGCCGCTCCTTCCGCACGGCCCCTTGCCGGCGGAAATCGCGGCGGTCCGTTGCACTTCCCCCTTTCCCCGTATTATACCGCGCGGGCTGGTAGAGCGCCAGCGAAATCCATTGGATCCGCCTTCCATTGGTCACCGGCGGCTGCGTTGACTGTCTTTCAGGCTGGCGTTGGCGGGGGACCGCCGGCCAATGTTGCACTAAGGGCTTTGATCGATATTAGTTTGCCAAGTTGGTTCGCGGATGGAGTTCGTAGTTCCATTCGCCTCTGAAGGCGTTTTTGCGCAGGGACAAGGCGTTTATTTGCTCGTCAGTGGTAGTAACGCCCTTGGGGTAATCGTTGGGGTCGAGCGCGGCTTTGACGCGCAATCCTGCTTGGGTGCGGGTGTTGCCGATGAGGTCGACGATGGTTTGGATGGCGCGCAGGGGCCGGCCGCGCCAATTCTGGGTGATATGGCAAAACAACCGGTGTTCGATCTTGTTCCATTTGCTGGTTCCCGGCGGGAAATGGCTGACCTGGATGCGCAGATTGGTTTCGTCGGCGAGCTTTTGCAACTCGTGTTTCCATGCGCGCGACCGGTATCCGTTGCTTCCGCCGGCGTCGGCCGTAATGAACAGGGTGTGGGCGCTGGGGTAGGCCTGTTGGCCCATCGAACGCCACCATCGGCGAATGGAGGCCACGGCGAACGCGGGCGTATCGTGGGATTGGCCGACGCTGACCCACGCCTCGTTGCGCGCCATGTCGTAGACGCCGTAGGGAATGGCTTTGCCGGCGGCGTCTTGGGGAAAGTCATGAACCAAGGCGTTTTCCGGCTGGCCCTTGGGTTGCCATTCCTGGCCTTGGTTCTTGAAGTTGCCCACGAGTTCCTTCTTCTTCGTATCCACCGAGATAACCGGTTGGCCTTGGGCCAGATACTGGTCCGCCACGGCGTTGATGTGTTCGAATTGGGCGTTGCGGTCTGGGTGGCAGGCCCCTTCGGCGCGCTTGCGCACCGACTGAAGCCGGTAGCCGAGTTGGTTGAGCAAACGGCCCACCGAGGTCGAACTCACGCGCCAGCCTTCCTCACAAAGCGCCGCCGCCAACTTTGCCCGGCTCTTGCATGTCCACCGCAACGGCGAGACGGGGTCGCCACGCGTGAGCGGATCAACCAGGCGCTCCAGCGCTTGGACCAATCCCGGTTGCCCGCCTTCCAGGCTACGCCTGCCCGCGCCGGGGCGGCGAATCCGGCCAGCGCTCAAAGCCGTCCCCGTCTCCAGCTCACGCCGGCCCTTGCGAATCGTCTCACGCGCCAACCCCGTCGCCGACGACACCACGCTGTCGCCTCCATAGCCGATAGCGCGCGATTCGGCCGCCGCCCACAACCGGCGGCCCCGTTCATCAAGCACCGGCGACACCGCCGCAAACTTCTCTACAAGCTTGGCTTCCAACACAAGGTCTCGTTTCATCCACACAGCAAAACACACTCAACACAAACTTGGCAAATTTATTTTGACCGAAGTCCTAAGTATATGAATCCAGGGACCGGTCTCTTGTGTCTCGCCACACCCAGCCCGCGCCGCGGACGTGGTACCATGAGACCCCATGGGCTACAGCCGCGAACACGAAAGCCGCGCCATCCCCCTCGGCGCCAAGTTGGGCTTTACCGCCTGGATGCTGTTCTGGGTCCCCGTCATATTGTGGGCCTACGGACCGCAAAACTTCTTCTGGCTGTGCAATATGGCGCAGTTCCTCGTGCTCTACGGCGTCTGGAGCCAGAACCGCCTCGTGCTGTCGAGCCAAGCGGGCGTCATGACGCTGGTCGGCGCCGGCTGGACCCTCGACTTTCTCATCGGCCTGCCGCTGGGGGACAGCGTCACTGGATTTACCAGCTTCATGTTCGATGAGACCAATCCGCTGCTGGCCCGGGCCACGTCGTTGTACCACGTGGGCCTGCCCCCATTCTTGTTGTGGCTGGTCCACCGCGTTGGATACGACCGCCGCGGGCCCTGGCTCCAATGCGGGATTGGCGCGGCCGGGGTCACTGGCGGTTGGTTGTTCACCGATCCGGAGCGCAATGTCAATTTGGTCCACCGCGTCTTTGGCATGGAGCAAGTATGGATGCCCGAGCCGCTGTTCGTCGCGTTTCTCGTGTTACTCTATCCCCTCATCATCTTTTTCCCGGGCCACGGGCTGACGCTTCTGGTGTTGCGTTGGACCGGCAGGCGTGCGCCCGGCGATTGAGACGGCCACAACCGATTCACGAAGGGAGTTGCTCCATGTATAGATGGTATGTGCTGGCGGCCTTGCTCGCGGCCGCGCTCGCGTTCGCCCCAACCGCCGGGGCGGACAACGACGGCGAATGGATCCCCCTGTTCAACGGCGAAGACCTCGACGATTGGACGCCCAAGATCCGGGGTCATGAAGCGGGCGTCAATTACAACAACACGTTCCGCGTCGAAGACGGTCTGCTCCGTGTTTCATACGACGAGTACGATGAGTTCGACGAACTCTTCGGCCACTTGTTCTACAACGGCGTCTTCTCCCACTACCGGCTGCGGGTGGAGTACCGGTTCGTGGACGAACAGGTTCCCGGCGGTCCAGGCTGGGCGTTCCGGAACAACGGACTCATGCTTCATGGGCAAAGCCCGGAGAGCATGGGGCTGGATCAGAGTTTTCCTGTCTCCATCGAGGCGCAACTCCTGGGCGGCGACGGCGAGAACGACCGGCCCAATCTCGCGGTGTGCACCCCCGGAACGAACATCGTCATTGACGACGAGATCATCACGGCCCACTGCACCGCGCCCCAGGTCGAGCGCACCTTTCACGGAGACAACTGGGTCACCGTTGAAGTCGAGGTCCGGGGCGGCGACGTGATCCGCCACATCCACAACGGCGATGTGCTAATGGAGTACTATCATCCCCAGCTTGATCCCGGCGAGAGCGACGCCGCGCCCCTTGTCGAGGCGCGGGACGGCGAACTCTTGTTGGAGGAAGGCACGATCTCCATCCAGGCCGAGAGTCACCCGACGGAATTCCGGACAATCGAGATCATGATTCTCGAACCGTAGAGCCTCCGATCGGCGTTTCCAACTGATAAACGGCGCCCGCCACGCTCCGGGAACTTGTCCTTCCGGCGCGGCGGGCGCTTTCTTTGCGCGGACAACGGCGCGCTGCTATGCTGCGAAGGCGCGTACTGCGCATTCTTCCACAGACGAGCGGGGCCGGGCGGGACCTTCGCTCAGGTATTGAGGCGCCGCCGCCAACAAGGGGCCGACACGATGACTCCACAACCCGTTCGCGCCATCCGCGCCATGTCCATGGCGTTTCTCTTCTTCGCCGCGCTGCACGTCCACGCCATGGAATGGGAAGCGGCTATAGCGCCCTTTGTCAACGGAGACATCCAAGTGGATGGCGTGCTGGAAGAGCCGGCGTGGGAAGAGGCCGTGCGGAACGGTCCTTTCCGGCGGCTGACGCCCGGCGAACCCGCCGTCTACCCCAACGCCGCGCGCTTCCTCGCCGGGGACGGCTACCTGTACGCCGCCGTGGAGATTCCGGGAGACGCGCCGGACTACATCGCCGTCGGCCTGGCGCCTGATCCCCAGGCCGCCATCTATTTCGTGCTGACCTTCGACCTTCGCGAGAACCGGGCCACCGCAACGCGCCAGCGCGACGGCGACACGGCGGTCATGGAGTGGCATGGACAATGGGCGGCCGTTCCAGGGGCGGACGGATGGACGGCGGAGATGGCTATCCCTTACGCGGCCCTGGGCGCGGCGCCGCCAGAACCGGGCGCCCTCTGGCGCGTGGGCGTGGCTCTTGGACGCGGCGAGAACGCCGTGGCCTGGCCCGAAATCCCCTTGGACGCCCTCGATTCTCCGCAAGCCGGCGCCAAACTGTACTTCGGACGGGAGAATCTCTTGCCCGAACCGGAATTCAGCTGCGGCGAGGCGGGCGAGCATCCCCCGGCGCCGTGGAGCGTCAGCCAGGAAGACGGCCACGGGTCCATCCGCCTCGCGGAGCATCCGGCGGACCCTGAACGCTTGGTGATTCACTACACCAAGACAGGCGGCGAATGGCATCCACAGGTGTGGACGGAGCCCCTCGGTCTCAGGGAGGGCGCTGTCTATGAACTCTCCGCGGACCTCAAGCGGCTCGACCCCGACACCCAGTTTCTTCTGCGCATGGACACCCACGTGGACGGGACGCGGCTGCGGCTTCACGAAGCCGTGCGGCCTGGCGCGGAGTTGGACCGCCACGCCTTCCGCTTCATCGCGCCTGCCGGCGCCGAAGGGGTACGCGTGGGCTTTGGCCCGGCCATCGCGGACGGACGGACCGAGGGGGTGATCGCGGACATCGTCTTGCGCCAGGTTCTCGGCGCGAACGGCGCCCAGGCGCACACGCCGCCGGATTACTCGGAGGGCCCCTATCCCACCCAAGGCCTGGAGGCGCTCATGGAGCGGCACGGCGAAAAGCCCTACGACCTGTTCCAACGGGAAGACGGATCCCTCGCGATGCACCGGGTCATCTTCCAGGACCAACAGTTCGGGACCGAAGTCTGGATGATCGGCGATTCGCCCACGGTGGACCACGCGGGAACCGCCTCTGTTTGGCCGGCCTGGAACATTGACGCCACCGTCTTGTACATCGAGGGCGCGCGCGAGGGCGCGGACGGCGTTCATGGGGGCTGGTTCGTGGATGGGCCCTTCTCCCGGAAATGGCCGGCCGAAGGGGCGCGTCCGGCGGTATGGGCGCCCGGCGATTCCGAGCAGTACTACGCTCCGAGGAGTCCCACTAGCAGCATCACCCGCAACAACTGGCGGACGGGCGAAACGGAGACCCTGGCGGAATGGGAGCCCCTCTCCTGGCCTGGCGCGGGCAAACGGGTATACGGCCTGACATTATTCGTTTTCCGGGCGG
>SLHB01000295.1 GCA_007136375.1 Candidatus Hydrogenedentota bacterium | reverse complement strand
GCGGATCGAAGCCGCCGGTCTGCCGGTTCGTGTCGCCCGTCCAGGGATCGAGGCCCGTGATGAAATCGCCGAAGGACCCGTCCGCCAGAAGCTCCCGGGGCGGCTCGTCCCGGTAGATCACATTCACCTCGACGTCCAGGTTCTCACGCTCGCCGTCCAAGAGGATGTCGTCGAGGAGGGGGAACACGTTGTTGGACAGGGAACTGACATTGAAGAAGATCTTCGCTTCCTCATCGAGGAAGGGATCGTCATTGACGCGGCCCTCGTCATAGGGCCCATCCGGCGGCGACGGGATGTCCATCTGGCGTACGCTGGCCGGCAACGCCGGGTACGGATGGAAGGGCGCGCCCCAGGCCAGGCCTCTGGCGGAGTACTGGCCCTGCGGGTCGCCGCCGGGGCTGTAGTGGCCGGTGGTGTTGCGCAACGTCACGAATTCCGGCGCGAGGCGGGGCAAGTCCACCACCCGCGGCGGCGTCGTATCGATGAGCGTATGGCGCCCATCCCGGGCCTGGCCGACCACGAATTCCTCGTTGTCGAAAGCCGCTTGCCCGAAGAAGGGCGCAGACACCGGGCCGGCGCCGATGAGCGTGTTGCCGGAGGCCACATACAAGACGCCGTGGCCGTCGGCGATGATGTCGCCCTGGTTCGGACGTCCGGTGCCCGTCTCGTCAAACAGGAGCGTGTCGATGGCTTCCGCGTTCGTGCCGCGGATCACGCCGCCGCCCTGGCTCGTAATGTCAATCGGGATCCAATGGTCCGGATCGTTGATGTCGCCGCCTTGAGGCACGATGAACAACAGGGGCGACACCGCCGCGCCGCCGCGCAACCGCACCTCCACGAAGAGGTCGCCCGCGGGCATGGCCGGCACGGGGAAGGGCTCGATGCGGGCTTGGTGCCAGAAGGGGATCTCCAGATCCTCTTCCACGCCGATTTCGTCCGCGCCGATGTCCGGCCGCGTCTCCTGGCGGTCCAAGAACTCGAAGAGCTCCGACGGGAAGGGCCGCGGGTCGCCCTCGAAGTCTTCGCTGGTGTACGGCTCAATCTGGAAGTTGCCGCCCCGGTCCAGCATGGGCGACACGGGATCCGCGAGATCCTCGCCGAGGAGCTTGCCGGGCCAGTCGGCGTCCGGGTCCACAAGGGGCGACACGGACAGGCTGCCCAGGCCCGCCTCCACATTCACGTAGTCGGGGTTGTTCTGGTAGACGTTGTTGAAGAGCAACTCGGGCATGCCCGAGGACACGGCCTCCCGTTCCGCGCTGAAGTGGAACTCCACCGCGTTGCTCTCCACGCCGTCCGTCGTCACGGCCCGCACGTCCGCGGTGACCTCGGGGTCGTCTTCGCTGAAGTCAAAGGCATCCGCGACGCCATCCCGGGGGATCTCCACGATGATCTCGAAGGGGGACGCGCTCCGGAACTCGGGCGACAAGACCTCTTCGCCGTCCACGTCCCAAAGGATTGTCATCAGACGGCCGAAGTTCCGGCCGCGGATGAGGGCGTATTGCGTCTCATTGCCGCCGTCGGGATCGACGAAGGCGTGGTTCGGCTCGATGTGGCTGATGAACGGCCTCACGTCGTCTTCGTAATACGCGAAGGCCTGGGACGCGCGCGCCAACCGCGGACGCGCGTCGTCGGGCAGGGCGATGACCTCCACGTCGTAGTGGCCAGGCCGTCCGTTCGGCGCGGGCGGCGTCTCCACGGTTATAGCCGTGTTGCTGGCCTCCACCACGCGGGCCAGGCTGCCGCCGATGCGCACAACGGGATCGGCGCCGCCGGGCATGAAGCCGACGCCTTCAATCTCGACCTCCGCGCCGCCTTCCACATGGTCCTCCGCAGGCTCGATATTCGTGATCGTTGGGGCGGCGCCGGCGAAGGTCACGGCGTCCCGGAGAATGTAGGGATCCGAGATCGTATCCACGGGCTCCGGGTCCGTCGACGTCGTCCGCCGGACCTGTTCCACGCGGAGATCCACGGGCACATCCCGGGGGTACAGGTCTTCGTCGTCGAAGGGCGCTTCCGTCAGGTCCGGCGATTCGAACACGATGCGGTCCGGCGCGTGCACGGCGTAGCCGCTCGCGTCAAGGCGCAGCTCGAGTTCCGCGCCCGTCGGCCATACGAGGGTCGCGTTCGTGAAGGCGAACACAAGCGGCCCAGTGTAGGCCTGAGTGTCCGCGCTGCCCACGAAATTGCCGCCATGGATGACGGTTTCCACCCCGCCGTCCTCGGGCAAGTGACGCGGCCGCACGCCATGGGCGTACGGCGTCCGGTCCGTGGCGTAGCTGTAGGCGCGCTCCGCGACATAGTAGAGATCCGTCCCGAGATCGTTGTGCTCCGCGCCGGAGGGCAGGACGACGCGCACATCGACGATGTCGGGCGTCCCTTCCTCCTGTTCGGGAACCTCGAACGAAAAGGAGAAGTCCATCGTCCCAGAGTCCGGCCGGTCCTCCTCGGGCAAGAGATCTGTCACGTTCTCCTCGCCGAAGAACACCTCCATGTCCGCCGTATGGTTTCGAATCCGCACCTGGACGACGTCCCGGCCTTCATCGCCGTCGCCCGGCCGTACGTTCACACCGTCAATCCAGAAGTATAGGGCCTCACCCTCGCCGGGACTGCTCACGGTCCAGTGCATTTCGCCCGCCGCGGCGCTGGTCTCGGTGGACACGTTTTCCACGGTCACCGGAACCCGGTTGTCTTCCGCGCCCAATCCCGCGAGATTCCCGGGAAACTCGAAGGAAACGCCGTTGGGCCGGTGGGAAACGTAGGGCAATTGGGGATTGTCTTCCGTGTTGAAGTTCACGTCGCCCACGGTCACTTCGAGGACGCGGTCCAACCCCACGGCCCGCAACTCCCGGTCCACATCGTCGCCGCCCACGAAATTCGCGGGCCGCCAGGGACGAGCGGCCGGCAATTCTGGCGCGCCGTCGCTGAAGTAGGTCAGGCCGTTACGCAAGATGCCGGAGACGCCGCAGGGGTTGAAGACCTCCACGTCATAGGCGCCGGGCGCGCCGCCAGGCGCGGGCGGAACCTCGACGCCGTCCAGGATGACCTGCTCGCCGCGCGTCCTAAACTCCTCGTAGGGCGCGCGAACGCCGCCGATAAAGACCGTGGCGCCTTCTTCGATGCCCGTGCCCACCACGCGGATGGTCTGGCCGGTGGCTTCCGTGCCGCCCAGGAGGCGGACAGTATCCGGCGCCGCGTTCGTCACCACGGGATGGGGGCAATCCGGATCGGTCACATAGTGGTAGGGAACCACCTGCTGGCTTCGCTGATTGCTGTTGTTGGCGTCATTGCTGACGCGCACGTAAACCGTGCCGCCGCCGTTCTCTTCGTTGTTTTCGGCGGCCTCATCGCCGTTCCCGTTGTTGGGCATGGGCGGCACAAGGACCTGCAACAGGCCGGCGTTGTGCCGGATGACGCGCCGGGCGCCGTGAAGCGTCGAAGTTCCCCACTCGCCTGGATCCTCAACGAAGCGGACCTGGGCGTTCCGATTGAAGTTCGCGCCTTCCACGAACACCCAGTTGCCGCCCTCCACCGGGCCTTGACCGGGCGTGATCGCCGTGACGATGGGCCGCGTCCCGGCGTCCGCGACGTAGGTGAAGCCGCCGTAGACGGTGTGCACATCGCCGTTGCGAACGATATGGACGTCCACCTGGCCCGGTTGCCCGTTCCACGCGGGCGGCGTCTGGCCGCTGATGGTGTTCGTTTCCGCGTTCGCACTCACGCTTGCTTCCGCACCGCGCTGATACGGTCCGAAGATGACGCTGACGTCGTCCCCTTCATCTATCCCCGCCAAACCGGAAATCTCGAAAGACGTCCCCCCTCCCACGGGGCCGCGGTCTGGCACAATAAACGGATTTTCTTCCCATTCCACGCCGGCGCCGTCGTTGTTGTAAATCAGCGTGTTCCGCACGCGCGCGTCCGCGCCGACGTGGACAAGGACGCCGGGTCCGCTGTTGCCGAGGATGGTGCAATGGAGAATCTCGGCGAAGGGCGCGCCGCTGCCGGTATCGGCGCCCACCTCGATGGCCGGGCCGCCGTTGTTGGTGAACACGGAGTTCACGATGAGCGGGCTGGAGTCGCCCTTGACGTGCATGCCGCCGTTCACGTTGTCGCGGAACAAAACGCGGTTGATAACGCCGTTGAAATCGGAGTTGCTCTGCACGTCCACGCCCAAACTGCCGTTGGCCAGGGTCAGGCCTTCGATGAGCAACTGGTCCGTGGCGGCGGGAGCGGGCTCTTCGCCGTTGTCGTTGTCGTTGCCGTTCTCTTCGTTGTTATTGTTATTGTTGTTCCCGTTCTCGTCCTCGCCGTTATCGTTATCGGCGTTCTCGTCAATGGGCAGCCCGTTCGCGCCGGGTTCAATAATGGTGATGACAGGCAGGCCGTTCGAGCCGTTCAACACGACATCGGCGGGACTGGCGTCGGGCGCGTCTTCCGGCTCGTCGTTGTCGTTATCATTGTCGTTGCCATTGTCCTCGCCGTTCTCATCGTTCTCTTCGTCGAGAACCTCCTCCAAGGCGGGGACGCCGCGGATGGTGAGAATGGCGTCCGACGGGATCTCCACGGCCACGCCGTCGTATTCGCCGGGGAGCACCCAGATCTCGAAGATGCCGCGCTCAATGGCGTCGTCGATAAGGTCTTGATCGAACGTTTCAACGGTCTCGAAGATGGCGGCGGTGAACTCGTCGCACTGATCGCCGCTGCACACCACGAGGATCCGCTCGCCGGGGGCGTCCTGGGACCACGCGGGCAACGCGGCCACCACCGCGGCGGCCGCCAACAAGAACGCCATGTACACTGTCGCCTGCCTGGATTGCATCACTGCTTTGCTCCTTGCCTCCGCCGCCCCCGGCGCGGCTGGAAGGCCTGTATTCCTGCTTCTGGCGCCGCGGACGCCGTGCGGCGGGTCCACGCGGGCCGTGAAAATGCCTGGTGTGACGGCGGGACGTTGGGGGGCATCCCCCTGAATCCCCCTTCAAAGGGGGACTTAACTTGTCTGGCGTCGTTAGGAATGGGGGGCATTGTAGACGCGGCGTCTCGCCGCGTTCCGACGCGCACGCACACCCCGCGCGGAAAGTCCCCCTTTGAAGGGGGATTTAGGGGGATGTAAACCTTCCAGCCCCCCTTCCCTTCGGGACATCGAGAAGCGCTGCGTTGTGGGCGCGGGTTCATGGCGGTCCGCCTAGCGTTCATAGATCACGCGGATGCGCTTTTCCGCGGTGGGTTCGAAGTTCGTCCGGTAATTGCCTTCATCGCCGACCGTGCCCGTCTGCGCGGTGATGATGATCTCGAAAATGTCCGACCGCGTGCTGATGAGGTTGCCCACCCGGGAGAAACGGTAGGCGATCTCGTCCAGGCGTTCCCGCCGCAGCTCGCGGGTCTCGTCGGCGTCGATCTCGCTGAGGATGTTCTGGTACAGCTCCCGCCGCTCCGTCACGCCGAGGCGCTCTTGCAAGCCTTCGGCGTCCATCGTGTCCTCGTAGGAGACCATGTCCGACGGATAGCGGTAGTACCGGCCATCGGCCCATTCGGGCGTGGACTCGGTGATGCGCAGCGCCCGATCGCGGGCGAGGACGCGCCGGTCTGCCGCGGGCCCAAGGCCGTCGCCCTCGTCGATGAAGTCGCCTTCCGCGTTCAGGAGCAAGCCCGGCAGACCTTCCAACACGGTGAAGGGGAAGTCCTCTTGCGTGCTCTGGTTGAACGCCCTCTGCATACGGGTGGTGTTGATGTTGATCGGCCCGTGGCTGCGGTCCGCCGGCATGAGCACGATGCGGCTGAAGCGGGCGAGCCTGCCCCGGTTGCTCCAGTTGCGGAGCATCATGCCCAGGTAGTTGTTCTCCACCCGGACCGTGCCCGCGCGCACGAAGCCGTCGGGCCCGGGCCGCAGGCCGTGCAACTCGCCGAAGCCGTCGCCGGGGTTGGACGCGGAGGGCGTGGCGAGCGTGCCGGCCCGGTCCGTGAACAACTCCACGTCGATGGCGATGTCGCGGTTCTGCGTCGCCGCGTCCGACTGCATGAAGGCCAGGCCGAAGTCCGTCAACAGCCGGTCAGCTTCGTTCGTCTCCGCGCGCAACAAGGCGTCGGCCTCGCGCACGGGGTCCAGGTCCTCGTTCATGGCGATGTACACTTCGTACTCGCCGTTGACGAGGCCCGCGTCGCCGTCCCAGTAGAAGAAGGCCGTCGCGGCGGGGTTGTCCAGATTGCGCCGGTCCGCGGGCGGAACGGACACTTGCTGGCCGTCCACCACCACCTCGGACGGCGGACGCCCGCCTCCGTCCATGAGGTCTTCGGTGCTCGTCGCGTCGAAGCCGTCGTAGTTGCCGGAGACATAGCTGACCACCCGGCCAAAACGGGCCGCGCCATCGTTGAGGAGGCGTTCGCCATCCACGGACGAGCGCGCCTGCGCGCCCTCCACCGTGGCGAGGGACGCCGGAATCCGGTCGCCCGGCATGCTGAACAGGTACCAAGCCTGGAACGGATCGGGAAAGTCTCCGGGCAGTTGGCGCATGAACACGGGGATCCAGCCCCGGGGCAGGGTGTTCGTATCGGGATCCCACTCAATATGGAACGGTGCGTCGCCGGCGCCGCCGGGATCGATGTCGTAGACATCAGGCATGATGGGCTCGAAATGGGCCTGGGCCGCCGAGAGCATGAGGCTGTTCCGCGCCATGCCCGAGGTGACCGCCGCCAGATCATCGGTGAAATGCTGCCCCACAAGGACGCCGCGCAGGGCCGCGCGGCCCAGGGGCGCGCCGGTCTCGAAATTCGCGCCGGACCGGTCGTGGACCGCCGTCAAGGCCACGTAGGGCAGCGTCACGAGGTCGCCTTCCGAGCCGAAGTTGCGGTTGCGCAGGGCGGCGCGGTCGAAGGCGAAGCGCATGCCTTCTTCCGTCTGCCAGGGGCCCACCTGGGCGAAGTGGGGATCGTTCTCCCGCTGCTCCACCATGCGCTGGTACAGGTTTGGCCGCAGGGGCGCGCCGTGCAAGGCGTGGGCGTAGCGCAAGCGCACCCCGTCGTCCTCCACGGGGTCCAGCCAGCGGCGGATGGCGGGCGGGTCCTGATCCGTCCGCGTCCACACGCCCATGTTCGGCGCCCAGTCGTCGTAGTTGCCGTCCGTCGCCTGCCAACGGTTCCGCGTGCCCACCGTGTCGCCATGGTAGAAGGGGTGCTTCCGCTCCAGGGACCGGTAGAAGTCCACGCCCATGGTGTTGGGCGGCCAGAAGCTCGACGCGGGGTCGTCCAAGTCCCGGAAATCCAGGCTCGGGAAGTATTGCCCCCCATACGTGCCGTCGGCGGACGGAATGGGCCGCACATTGTCCGGGGCGCGGTTGATGACGTCCCACTCGCTGTAGGTGACCCGGTCCACGATGCGCTCGCGGAAGGCGGGGCCGTCGTACAGGGTGAGCACGACCCTATCGCCGGCGAACCAGCGCCGCTCCGCGAAGGTCTTCCACTCCACCGGGTCCTGGGAGCTGCCCAGGAAGGTGAGGAGGCCGTCCTCGTTGTAGGCGCTGCGGGCGTTGACCAATTCCTCTACGTCTAGGAACTGGTTCTCGTCGTCGGGCCAGGCGCGGCCGGGGATGTTGCGCAAGGCGTACACGGCCGGCAGGTTGCTGAACGTGCCCGGCGCGCCGATGCCGCCGTCCGCGCCGTTGAGCTGTTGCAACTCCAACCAATAATCCAGCCAGAACCGGCCCTCGTCGACGCCGTCGAAGTCCGGTTGGCGCAGATCCAGATCGTCGTCAAGATGGCTAAGATCGAAGGCCCGTTCTTCGATTGCGTCAAACCCGGGCGCCTCCTCGGCTAGGAACGCCGCCAACAGGCCGCCCCGGTGGTCCACGCCGTCCTCGAAATGGGCTTGCCCGGAGCCGTCGTTGTCGATGCCGTCCCGCTCCGGATAGTTGGGCAGGATCCCGCCGTTGAGGACCAAGCGGGCGAAGGCGTCGGAGCCAATCCCATCAATGGCGGGAATCTCCAGCTCCACGATGCGGTCCCAGGCTTTGTTGGACGGGTTCGGGCCCAGGGGATCGTCCGTGGACCGGATGACGTCGTCCACGAGGATTGTATCCACGCCGTCGTCTTCGCCGTCGCCGTTGCGGTCCACGAAGTCGCGGTACGTGACGCCCCGATCGAACACGCTCTGGCCGAAGTACAAGGGGTCGCCCGTCAGGATGTTCGCCAAGGCGAGATCCGGCATGGGCGGCACGGTGACGCCGGTGAAGTTCTCATAGTCCGCGGCCAATTCCGAGTGCACGGTCCCGCGGGCGAGGCCGATGCCGTTGTTGTACACGACGCTGTCCTTGGGCGTGAAGGGCAGGCCCTCGTCCGCCTGGGTGTCGAACTTGTTCACGGCGAGGAGCAGCCG
>SLHB01000300.1 GCA_007136375.1 Candidatus Hydrogenedentota bacterium | reverse complement strand
AGCGTGTCTTGTACGGCGGCTCCATCATGGCCGCGAGCTTTCGGACGACCCACTTAGCCCGAAACGGCCCCTCTCCCCGCGGCGCCGGGTTCGCTTTTTCCGCCGCCCGTTCCGCCTCGTCTTGGAAGAGGGTCCCAAAGACGGCGAGGTGGCTACAAATGTCCGATGTGTTCCACGCGCCCTCGGCGGGTCGGTGGAGGAGCTGTTCTTCCGACTTCGTGCGGAGCGCCTCCACGAACTCCGAGGCGCCGGTGAACCGGTCGCGCAATTCGGACAGGGTGTACTGATAAGGCTCGGTCACGGCATGAATCCTTCGCTCTGTCTAACGGGGCGCGTTCAGTAGTCGCCGCCCCGCAGGCTTCGTGTGACGGACTCCTCCCATTCGCGCAAGGCGGCCCGCATCGTGGCCGCGCGATCCGGGTTGTCCGCGAGCACATCCCGTTGCTCCGCCGGATCGTCTCGTAGGTTGTACAGCTCAAAGTGTTCGCCGTCGCGCCGGTGGAGCTTCCAGTCTCCATCGATCCAGGCCGCCGCGCCGGGCCGTCCGTCGAAATCCTCGTAGGCGTCATCGGGTCCGTTCAATCGGCCTTCATTAATCTCCACGGGGCCGCCAGCTTCGAGAGCGGCCTGCAGTTCCTGAACAATTTCATCGCTCCGCATAATCTGTCCAGGCACGCCGGTGTAATGCCAGAACCCCAAGGGCGACGGCCGGGCCTCCATGGCGCCGTCGAGCAAGGGCGCCAGGCTCACGCCGTCCAGCGGCCGATTGTCCGGTGGCGCTACGCTGGCGAGATCCAGTAGGGTCGGGTACAGATCGACCGTGCCCGCGGGGATCTCGCTGACACGGTGAGCGACGCGCCCCGGCCACTCAATCAGGGCGGGCACACGGACGCCGCCCTCCCAGAGCTCGCCTTTCTCGCCGCGCAGTCCGCCGTTGTCCGCTTCATCCAAGCGGCCGCCATTGTCGCTGGTGAAGCAGAGGAGCGTATTCTCTTCGACGCCCAGTTCGCGGAGCTGATCCCGGACCATGCCCACGGCGATGTCCACGCCCGTGATCTCGCCGTAGTAGTTGCGTAGGTTGCTCGGTTGATCGGGGTATAGGGCCTGCAGCTCTTCCGTGGCCTCGTGGGGCGTGTGGGGCGACCCAAACCATAGGAAAGCCACGAAGGGTTCGCCGGCTTCGACGGACTCTTCAATGAAGGCCATAGCCGCTTCGGCTGTGACCGCGGAGCCCTCGCCCATGAGCTGAACGGGTTGCCCGTTGTGGCTCATCCACGGGTCGTTCATGTAGAAGTTGGGCGCGGCGGCCCATTCGGTGAAGCCATGGGCGCCGGGGCTCGTCGCCCCCTCTTCCCGCACGGATCCCAGGTGCCACTTGCCGAAGAATCCTGTCCGGTAGCTGCCCGCGTCGCGCAGGACTTGCGCCACGGTGTGCTCTTGCGGCCGCAGCGCGTGGCCCCACAAGAAGCAGCCCATCCGGGTGGGATGCCGGCCCGTCAGAGCGCTGGCCCGGGTGGGCGAGCACACGGGCGACGCGGCGTAGAACCGATCGAGGCGGAGACCCGTGGCGGCCATGTCGTCGAGTACGGGCGTCTGCAGTACGGGATGGCCCATGTAGCCCACATCGCCATAGCCTTGGTCGTCCGTCATGCAGAAAATGAAGTTGGGCCGCTCGGGCGCCGCCGTTGCGTGGCCGGCGCGCCGGGAGAACGGCGTGGGACCTAGGGCCGCCGCGCCAGCCGCGGCCGCGGCGCCGCCGAGGAAACGCCGCCGGGAGATGGGTGTCTGCGTCATTGGTCCTCTCCTATGGGCAAGGCCAAAACGAAAGCGCGGCCCGCTCCGGCGTGGGAGCGGACCGCGGCAAAGGGAAGACTGGCGAATGGGCGGACAAGGGCCCAACTTCCATCAAGACTTGGCCGAATCTCCGGCGGTCCCGCATGAATCGGCCCTCCTTTCGGGGCGCTTGTCTTAGTAATCCTTGGGCGGCGCTCCGGGTCCATCGCCCTTGCCGCCGCCGAAGATGACGGTCTGGGTCTTCGCGAGCAATCGAGGGAACCAATTGGTGCCTAGCAGAAATGTGATCGCGATGACCAGCCACAGGGCCATGCAAATGGGGCGGTTGAAGAAGGGGGCGAGTTCACCGCCCGTGAGCTGAAGCCCCCGCCGCAGGTTTTCGTCAAGGATGGGGCCGAGGACGACGCCGAGAATGAGCGGCGCCATGGGGAACCGCAGTTCCCGCAGGAAGAAGCCGATCACGCCGAACGCGAGCATTACCCATACGTCGAACACGCGATTGTTGACCGCGAAAGCGCCAACGACGCAGAGCACGAAGATGATGGGCATGAGCCGGTTGCGCGGCACTTCCAAGACCTTAAGCAACGGCCGGGTCATCAACAAGCCGAAGGCGAGAATGGCGACGCTCGCGAACAGAACCATGGCGACGATTTCGTAGACGAAGGGGGCCCGCTCGATCATGATGAGCGGCCCCGGCCGTACGCCATGGACGAAGAGGGCGGCCAAGAGCACCGCCGCCGGCGCCGACCCAGGAATGGCCAGCGTCAGCACGGGGATGATCGCCCCGGGCACCGACGCGCTGCAACCCGCCTGAGCGCTGATCAGGCCTTCGTAGGAGCCCTTCCCGAACTTCTCCTTTTCCTTGCTCATGGCGCGGGCGCCCGCATAGGAGACCCAGGCGCCCATGTCCTCGCCCACGCCGGGGATGAGGCCCATCATCGTGCCGGTGATGCCAGAGGATATGATACTCTTCCAGTACCGGATGACGTCGCGGATCTTGGGAATGACCCGGTCCGTCGCGCTTTTTACCGTGCCGTAGATGGGGGTCTTCATCACCGACAGGAGTTCGGCGAAGCCAAAGACGCCGACCAGCACGGGCAGCAGGTCGAAACCCGCCCGCATGTCGCTGTACCCGTAAGCGAAGCGGGGGTAGGATTGGAGCACGTCCTGTCCGGCCATGGCCACAATGAGCCCGAGGAAGCCGGCGATCCAGCCCTTCAGCGGATCTTGATTGGCGGTGAGCCGTCCCGAGATGACCACGCCCAACACGGCGAGCCAGAAGAACTCGAAGGACTGAAAATCGAGGGCGCGTTCGGCGAGGAAGGGGGCGAAGAAGGCGAGGCAGATGGTGCCGATGATTGTGCCGAAGACCGCGCCCACCGTGGCGAGGCCCATGGCTTGGCCGACTTTGCCTTGCCGCGCCAGGGGAAACCCGTCCAAGGCCACGGCGGCGTTCGCCGGTGTTCCTGGGATGTTGAGGAGAATGGCGCTGCGGCTGCCGCCGAAGATGGCCCCCACGTACATGCTGATGAGGATCATGATCGCCTGGGACGGCGGCATGTGAAACGTGAGCGTGGCCATCAGGGTGAGGCCGAGCGTGGCCGTCAAGCCCGGGAGCATGCCCACGCAAATCCCCAAGAGCGTAGCCCACGCGATGTGGAACACGTTCATGGGCGTGGCGAGCGATACGATCCCTTCCGCCAGGTGTTGCAAACCTTCATACATACCGCGCGATCATCCCCCTTTTGTTACGGAAGGCGCACATAGAAGATATTCTGGAAAACGTACCACACCACGAAGGAGGTCAGGGCCGCCTGAACGCCCGCGGTGACGGCGAGGCGGATTCGGCCGTGGGGCGTCGGCGTGAATTCCCAGTCGAACACCAGTATGAAGGCCGTAACGAAGATAAAGGTGCCGGCAAGGAAGTGGACGCGCCCGATGAGCGCCCCCGCGTACAGGAGGGTAAGCGCGAGCAGCCACAGAAGACGGCGCGGTTCCGGCCGGCTGAACATGGCGGTGATCTGGCCGCTGGTGTCCTCAAGCCGCAATCCGCCTTCCCGGAGCGACCGGATGAGGATCAACAAGCCGAAAAGAAGGACCACCAGGCCGAGGAGGCCGGGCACGAAGCCCGGCCCCTCGTACACATACCGCACCAACGGGGACTCCGGGCCGGGCATCCGCCAGGACTCGAAGGCGATGAACGCGCCAAAGAGGGCGAGGCCAAGCCCCACGAATAAGTCGGCTTGCGGCGGCAACCGGCCGGAGACGGCCTCCACGCTCCCGGACTGGGCCTCCTCCTGTTCCACCGGCTCCCCGTTGATGTTTGAATCGTTCGTCATGCCGGGGATGTCCTTACTCGGGACGGGGAATGTCGAGTTCGTCCGGAGAGGTCTCGGCGTAGCCGATGTCGTAGAGGATCCACGCGTCGGTCTTCACGCTCTCCCAGACGAGATCCCGCGCTTCCTCGCCGTAATAGGGCGTCATCATCCCGCCCCGCTCCCGGGCAAAGTTCTGCAAGGCCTCGGAGTCCACAATGTATTCGTCCCACACTTGCTGCATGGTTTCGATGACTTCCTCGGGCGCGTCGCTGCGGACCCAGATGCCGAAGTAGTCCGTCGGAATGTGAACGTCCGGCAGCCAGTCCGTAATCGGCGGGATTTCGCCTTCGTGTCCGTCGATTTCCAGGGGTTCGCTGGAGAACGCGACCAAGGGACGCAGGCGCCCGGCCCGGATCATGTCGGCTTGCTCCGAAGCCAATTGCGGCGTCGCCGTGCTCTCGCCTTGCACGACGGAGGTCACGGCCGGACTGCCGCCAGGGTAGCTGATGTGATTGTAGTCGGTGTCCGCCGCCTGGCAGATCAGTTCGATCACCTTGTGCCCTGTGGAGCCCGTTCCGGCGGTCGCCACGCTCACCTGGCCCGGACGGTCCTCCAGATCCGCGAGAAAGTCGCCGAAGTCCTCGTAGTCCGCGTCGGGGTGGACGCTCAGAATGGGTACATGGGCCATCGCGAGGAACAGATGCCAGTCGTCAAGGCTCGTGTCCAGCATGTCTAGCACGGGGTAATATCCCAGCGCGGAGGCGGAGCCCGAAGCCCAGGTATAGCCGTCGGCAGGAGCGTTCAGAGCTTCGCTCGTGCCGATGGAGCCCGTGCCGCCCGGCGTGTTCACGATGACGACGCTCTGCCGGAGGGCGCGCTCGATCTCGGAGGCCGCCACCCGGATGGTCAGGTCCGTGGCGCCGCCAGCGGCCCAAGGCACGACCACTTGAATGGAGCGTGTGGGCTCCCATGGATAGTCCAGGGGCTCATGTTCGGCGCAGCTCACGGTCAATATCGCTACCAGGCCCGTTGCGATCACAACCGAGGCCGTTGCACGAAGCGGTTTCAAGGATCTCATGACATATTCTCCGTACGCTGGTTTGGGGTGGAGCAAGCGTCCCCGCAAACTGGACCCACGGCGCAGTCCGGTCCCTTACGCATAAACGCACCCGTGGGACGACGGCGCCGCTGGATGGAATGATGTGGTTCAATGACCCGCCTGGCGCGCGGCCGGGCGGACGGAGCGGTTCCCACTATAGGGGCGCGCGTCCGCCAAGTCAAGGAATCGCCCCGCCCGCGGTAGCGGGTCTCAGCCGCCGGCGGCTTCGAGCACTTCCGCGAGCGTGACGGGCTCGCCGCCACGACGCTTGCTTTCCTCGGCGGCCTCCATGAACGCGAAAATCGCAAGACTCTCTTCCCGGCTCAGGGGGGCCTCGCCAGTCTGGAACATCTCCATGGCGACTTCCATCAAGCCCTGGTAGCCGCCGCTCAGCCCTTCGGCGATCACCTCATCCGTCCCGAAAATCGTGAGACGGAACGGTGAAGAGGCGTTGCGGATCCCCCGGTAGGTTCCCACGCCGCCGTCGGCCCATTCGCCCACGACGAGATCGGTGTCTTCGGTGTGGACGCGCGTCACGGTCACGCAGTCCGGGCCCATGATGGTGAAGAGGGTTTCGATGCCGTGAATTCCGTACCAGAAGAGGTCCGGGTGGGTGGGATCGATACTAGCCGGGCCTGTTGTCGCCGCGCCGCGCACCGTTCCGACGCCGGTTTCGGCCATCTCGATGACCGAGTCCCAATAACGGAGCGATGAGGCCGTAAACATCGGCACGTCGTGCTCGTCGGCGAGATCGAAGATGGCGACGGCGTCTTCGAGGCTCGCGGCGAGGGGTTTGTCGATGAACATGGGCAACCCCGCCTCGAAGACCGGCCGGGCCTGCTCCAGGTGCTTGCGCCCGTCCACGGTGGTCAGCAGAATGGCGTCCACATGTTCGCAAAGCTCCTCGATGGTGTCATAGAGCTCGATGCCCCAATTCTCGACGAGTTGTTCCGTAAATCCGTCGATGCGCTCGTAGCTCGAGGGCAGATCGTCGCTGCCGCCCTGGTAGGCCGCCACGATCCGGCCGCCGGGAACGTGACTGCCGTGGTCCGGGTCATTGAGAATGTTGCTAAAGGCGATGACGTGGGACGTGTCCAGCCCGATGAGGCCGATGTGTAGGACGTCCTCGTCGGCCGCCGCCGGAATGGCCCAGGCCGTCAACAGCAACGCGGACAGCACGCGCGTCAAGGTGTTCATGACAAACGCCTCCTTCCAGTGTCTATCCTTCGGGTAGTCTAAGAACAGGCCCTCCTGAGGGCCCGCGCGTCAATCTAGCACATTCGGACCTCTGAAACAGCATCCCCGGGCCGCTAACGCGCGGCCCGGGGATGGAGGATTGTAACACCGCTCCGGATTGGATTGGCCGCGCGGGACCTAGCCGCCCGTCACCGCCTCGGCCCCCGCCACCGCGACCTCGTGATCGTCTTCCACCGTCGAGCCGCTAACGCCGATGGCGCCGATCACCACACCGTCCGCGCCTTCGATGGGCACGCCGCCTGGGAAGGTGATGAGGCCTTCGTTAGACACTTCAATCTGGTAGAGGGGACCGCCCGGCTGGGAAAGCTCGCCAATGGCGCCGGTGGGCATATCAAAAAGCCGCGAGGTGCGCGCCTTCTTGATGGAAATGTCGATGGAGCCGCGCCAGGCGCCGTCCATCCGGGCGAAGGCCTTCAGGTTGGCTCCCGCGTCGACCACGGCGATGTTCATGGCGACGCCGAGCTCCTCGGATTTCTCCCTGGCCGCGGCCAAGGCCGCCATGGCTTGGTCGAGGGAGATGTCTTGCGTCTCGATCGCGCTGCCGGATTCGGCGTCGCTTTGCGCGGTGGCGCCGGGCAGCGCGGCCCCGATCGCGATGACGGCGCCCGCGGCAAGGCCCGCACAGATTCCCAAGACGGCCTTTAAATTGTGTTGTTTCATGGTCGTTTAGTTCCTTCCTCTGGTCAATAAGGGTTGGGGGTGAGGCTGCTCGTTGGCAGTTTCGCGCGAATTACGCCATTTCCGTACATGGCGTCCACGGCGGAACGATACAGGAACGTGGGTTGTTGATCAAATGCTGGGGCTGTGGTAGGGAACACGTCGTCGGGACCTGGGACAATTGTGCGCGGAGCAGGGACCGGAATTGGTAGAATGAAGGAAGGACACGAAGGCAACGCCTTATCTAGCAAAGCAGGGGAGGATGGAGCCTCCCCGGGAGGTCCGCGTCATGGAAGCGGCATTGACACGAAGAGCGGCGGTCGCGGGGCAGTTCTATCCTGGCGACCCGATGCGGCTGCGTACGGTGGTGCGCGACCACATGGCCGCGAGCGGAGTGGCGCCGGCGCCGGACGCCACGGCGGTCATTATCGCGCCCCACGCGGGATACCCGTACTCAGGCCCCACGGCGGGCTACGCCTACAGGCGGATTCAAGGCAAGGCGCCGAAGCGGGTGGTGCTCCTTGGCGTGTCTCACCGCTATGCGCTGGACAAGGCTTCGGTGTACAGCGCGGGCAGTTTCGAGACGCCCGTGGGGACGTTCCCGGTGGACAGCGAGTTCGCGGGGGCCTTGGCGAAGGAGACGGATTCTCCGGGGGTGGAGCCTCACCGGCTGGAGCATTCCCTCGAAGTGCAGCTCCCGTTTCTAGAAGCCGCGGTGGGCGCCGTCCCCATTGCGCCCGTGTTGTTTGGCGCGCCCCCTTTGGAATGGCACGCACAGTTTGGCCAAACCCTCGCCGCGATGGTGGACAAGGACGACCTCCTTGTGATATCAACGGACCTTTCGCACTTTCTGGGGGAGGAGGACGCGAACACCATTGATCAAGCCTCGATTCAGGCGGTGCTGGCCGGAGACTGGGCGCGGTTCGCCCAAGGCGCCTGCGACGGCCGCTTCTCCATGTGCGGCGCCGCCGCGGTCACCGCGGGCATGAGCTACGCCCTCGCCCAGGGAGCGGACCGCTGGCGTCTGCTTGACTACCGCACGAGCGCCCGCGCCACGGGCGACCGGTCGCGCGTCGTGGGGTACGCCGCCTTGTCCATGGAGTGGCCGTGATGCAGGTCCGCGATGTCCGCGCGGTGATGGAGGCGTGGGCGCCAGAGGCGCTCGCGTATCCATGGGATCGGGTGGGTCTCCGCGTGGGCAGTCCCGGCGCGGAAGTCCGGGGCGTATTGACGGCGCTCACTGTCACGCCGGAGGCCGTCGCGGCGGCGCGGGAAGCGGGCGCGAATCTGATTGTT
>SLHB01000423.1 GCA_007136375.1 Candidatus Hydrogenedentota bacterium | reverse complement strand
GCCAGCAAATAGGATTCCAGAAATTGGCCCCGCCAAATGAGCGCGGACAGCAGCGCCACGCCGAAGGCGGCGGCCGCCGTCAGAAAAGCCGGGCGTTGGACCCGATCCAACATTGGCGCATGATCGTTATAGCTAGGAGTCATTGATTCAGTATCCGGTTGTCTCGCTGGCCGTCTTTATTCGAGTTCTTCCCGCGCATCCTCGGGAACATCGTCGATCGTCGCGTGCTGACTCAGTTGGAGCACGCGGATGTACGCCGCAATCGCCCAGCGATCCTCGGGGACAACGCGGCTCCGTTGAGGATACATGTCGCCGACGCCATTCGTAATAACGTCGAAGAAGTGGCCCGGCGTCGCTTCCCGCAGACGCGGTTCATGAAAGGAGGGAGGCTCGGTGAAGCCGCGCTGGACAATGATGCCCTGACCCGTCCCTGTTTGATCGTGACACATGGCGCAATAAATGTTGAACCGTTCCCGGCCCCGTTCCAGGACCTCCGCGGAAAGCTCCATTGGGAACTCCATGGCGGGTTGGCCGTCGGCGGTTACGCCGGTTTCGATAACCTGATCCCGGTCAGCGTAGCCAAAGGGGACAACGCCATCTTCCAGGGGCCGCGCCGCCGCGCCATCCTCGAAGAACTCGCTCTTAGACAACGGCCGCTGCTTGGGCTGGTTCCACATGTCCAGATGGCAGCCGCCCGCTAGCAGGCCGATGCCCGTAAGGGCGAGGGCCCGCCCGGTCCATCGCCAATAGGGGCGCAATGCGGCCGTGAACTGCTCGGCGGCGGAGACGTTTCTCTCTGATTCGCTACGCTTAGGCATCATTCTCATTCAAGATTCGGCCGCGCGGGGCCGCCTGGGAGTGACGGCGGGAAACGCGGCTCACGCAAACGGTTGAAAAGCCAAACTATCGGCGCCGTTGGTTTCCTCGCCGTGGATCATGCCTCCACCTCGGTGATGGAAATGGGCGTCGTACTCTCCAAGAAGGTCTGGACGGCCGCCGAATCAAACTGCGTATCATCGGCTTCGATACACAAGAAAAACCGGTCCTGCGTAGCGCGCTCAAAGCTCTCCGCGTTGAAAAGGGGGTGGTACGGCCGCGGAAGGCCGTTAAGCGCGATCATGCCAATCACCGCGGTGGAAGCCGCCAGCAGGATGGCCACCTCGAAGCTAATGGGGATAAAGGCCGGCCAACTGTTCAGGGGGCGCGCGCCCACGTTAAGGGGATACAGAATCACCGAGGGCACATACTGCATCAGGTATCCGCCAATCGCGCCCGTCAGACCCGCTCCCAGGACCAGGGCGGGCAGGATCGTCTTCTTTACGCCCATGACTTCCGCCAGACCCTCAATGGGGTAAGGCGAGTAGGCGTCGATCTTGCGGTATCCCGCCGCGTAGGCCTTTTCGGCGGCGTCGAGAAGCGCTTCCGGCGTTTCGTACTCGGCGAGCACGCCGTAGGTCTCGGGGGTGTTGTCCACTGCTTCCATGGTGTCAGACCGTCCGCTTAGTGTTTCGCTTTATGCTGCAGCTTGTGGTGCAGATGCTTCATTTCGAACATCGAGATCATCGGCAGGAACCGGATGAAGACCAGCAACAGCACGACGAAGAAGCCAATGGTGCCGATGTACAACGTCCAATCCCATATCGTGCCATGGTAGGTCCCCCAGGACGAGGGAAGGAAATCGGCGTGCAGGCTGGTGATGACGATAAGGTAGCGCTCCAACCACATGCCGATGTTGATGATGATGGAAATGATGAACAGGGCCACGAGGTTCTGCCGGATGGACCGGAACCACAGGAGCTGGGTCGTTAAGACGTTGCACAGGATGAGCGCGGCGAAGACGTACCAGTAGTAGCCGGTCACGCGGTTCATGAGCATGAACTGTTCTTCTTCGTGGCCGCTGTACCAACCCACGAAGAACTCCATGGAGTATCCGTAGGCCACGATGAGCCCGGTGGCCAGTGTGATCTTCGCCATATTGTTGATGTGGCGCATGGTGATGAAGTCCTCGAGGCCGTAGAGCTTCCGAATGGGGATCATCAGCGTCATCACCATGGCGAAGCCGGAGAACACGGCGCCGGCCACGAAGTAGGGCGGAAACACCGTCGTATGCCAGCCAGGAATAAGGCTGACGGCGAAGTCGTAGCTAACGATGCTGTGAACCGACACTACGAGAGGGGTCGCCAAACCGGCGAGCAAGAGATACGCCATCTCGTAGCGGAACCAATGACGCGCGGAGCCGCGCCAACCGAGGGACGCGATGCCGCAAGCGACTTGCGTGATGCGGTTCTTCGCGCGGTCCCGCATGGTCGCCAAGTCGGGCACCAAACCAACGTACCAGAACAGGGCGGAGACGGTCGCGTAGGTGTTCACGGCGAACACGTCCCACGCCAGCGGGCTGCGGAACTGGGGCCACATGCCCATAGTGTTCGGATAGGGCATGATGAAATAGAAGAGCCAGGGGCGGCCCAAGTGCAACAGCGGGAACAGGCTCGCGCAGGCCACGGCGAACAACGTCATGGCCTCGGCGAAACGGTTGATGGACGTTCGCCAGTCCTGATGGAATAGAAGCAGAATGGCGGAAATCAGCGTGCCCGCGTGGCCGATGCCGACCCACCACACAAAGTTGATGATGGCCCAGCCCCAGGCGACGGGGATATTAATGCCCCAAATCCCAACGCCCTTGAGAATCAGGTAGGCGGTGGAGGTGAGGAAGACCATGAACAGCGCCGACCCTACGGCAAAGGCGAACAGCCAACTCGCGGGATGCCTTTGCTCAAGGACAATCCCGCCGATGGAGTCGTCTATCGACCGGATATCGTGTCCCGGCCCGATGAGGTGATCCTGGCCGTCGTTGTCCGGCTGCTGTTTGTGGTTGTTTGCGTCCGCCATGCCCTTATTCCGTTTCCAATTCAGGGTTTGGGTTCTTCAATTTGGCCAGGTACGTCGTACGTGGGCGCACGTTGAGATGGGCTAACAGCCCGTAGTTTCTGGGGTCGGCCTTCTCCCGGGCGACGCGGGCGTCTTCATTGTTGATGTCGCCGAAGACGATAGCGCCGGCGGGGCAAGCCGCTTCGCAGGCCATGACGATCTCGCCGTCCGCGATCTGGCGATCTTCCCGTTTCGCGGCGATACGCGCCTTATTGATCCGTTGCACGCAGTAAGTGCACTTTTCCATGACGCCGCGCGAGCGCACGGTTACGTTGGGATTCCGCTGAAGCTTGAGCTGCTCCGTCTCTTGGTCGTTGTACTGGAGGAAATTGAAACGGCGAACCTTGTACGGGCAGTTGTTCGAGCAATACCGTGTGCCGATGCAGCGGTTGTACACCATCTCGTTGAGCCCCTCGTCGCCATGAACGGTGGCGTGGACGGGGCAAACGGGTTCGCAAGGCGCCTTTTCGCAGTGCATGCATGGGATGGGCTGATGCAGCGCTTCGGGATCGTCTACGTCGCCCTCGTAGTACCGGTCGACGCGGATCCAATGCATTTCCCGTCCGTTGATGACTTCCTGCTTGCCGACAACGGGAATGTTGTTTTCGGCTTGGCAAGCCACCACGCAGGCGTTGCACCCGGTGCATTTGTTCAGGTCGATGGTCATGCCCCAGGCGTAGCCTGTGTATTCGAACTCGCCTGAGTCGAACACGCTCTCCTGGGGATCGTAAGCCTGATCTTGGAACAGGTCCGGACTGTCGAGATAGGCGGCGATGGGGGCGGACATGATGAGATTCCGCCCTTGCATGCTCCAGTCATGAAGGGTGTGGTGGATCTGCGTCGTGGCCAGGCGATAGCGTTGTCCCGTCTTTTCCAACGTGGCGCCCGCCGCGTGCCACGGCGCCGCGCTCGTGCGCAGCGCGTAGGCGTTGAAGCCCGCGCCGTCGCCAACCCGGCCCGCGCGCTCCCGTCCGTAGCCCAAATGCACCGTGACGCTGCCGTGGGGGTGGCCGGGCATGACCCATACGGGCGCGCGGAGCGAGCGGCCGTCATGGCTCAGCTCGACCACATCTTCGGTTGCGAGATCCAATTCTTCCGCCGTGGCGGGGCTTACCAGGACCGCGTTGTCCCATGTCAGCTTGGTGAGCGGCTTCGGCAATTCCTGGAGCCAGCCGTTATTGCTATAGAAGCCGTCGCGGATGTTCGGATCGGCCCGGAAGATGATTTCCAAGCCGTCTCCGGAGACCTCCTCCGCGCCGGGATCCAAGTCGTTCTGAAGTGAGACGGTTTTCGTGGACGGCTCCATGCCGGCAATGTAGCCCGCGCTCAACGCTTCAAGCCAACCCCTGTCAAAATTGTCCCAAACCCCTTCGTTCTCCCAGTGCGCCTTCACGATTTCTTGGGGGCTTGCGGCGGGATCGCCAGCGAGCAAACCCAGCAGCTCGTGGGGCGAACGGTTCTCATACAGGGGCGCGATCATGGGTTGAATGAGCGACACGGTTCCGTCGTGGCCGCGAATGTCGCCCCAGGTTTCAAGATAGTGCGTTTCGGGGATGAGCCAGTTGCAGTGCTGGGCCGTCTCGTCGGCGTAGAGGCTCATGTAGATCCGCGTGCCCGCTTTCTCGATGTTCTCCGCGAAATCAAGGTCGGCCGGCGCGGTATATGCGGGATTTCCGCCGAGAATCACGAGTGTTTCCACCGACCCCGCGTCCAAGTCTTCCGTAAGTTCACGCAAGGAGGCGAAACTGTCCACGGGCTCCGCTTCCACTGGATCGGTGTAGGTGACCGTGGTTCCGGTGTTGCCCAGGGCCATGTTGATGGCGTGGGCGAGGGCGTGAACCACAGGCGGTTGGGCGGCGCCGGGGATGACCAACGCGTTGGCGCCGTGGGCCTCTAGATCCGCGGAGGCCGCGTTGATCCACGGACCATACAACTCTTCCGCGCGATCCGCGCCGGCCGAGTCCACATCCACGCCGAACCGTGCGGCCACGGCGCGGGCGATGTTGGCGATGTCGGCGGCCTTCACGGCCAAGCGGTGATCGGCCGTGGCCCCGGTAAGGCAGGGGCTGCTCTCCGCGACGTAAAGCCGGTTCATCGTATTTGCTTCGGCGTTGTCTAGCGTGCGCTTCGACGCGAAATCGCGGGCGTGGCGCACACAACCCAAGCCGGAGGCGAGAAAGTCGCCGTCCAAGGAGAGAATGACGTCCGCCGCGGCGATATCGTAATGGACCGACACATCCTCGCCAAAGGCGATGCGGGCCCCAGCGTGCGCGTTTGTGTTCCCGGCGGGATCGTACTGATGCCACTTGGTTTCGGGAAACCGTTCCAACATCCGTTGGATCTGCGCGGCCATCGTGGGGGAGGTGACAGGGCCGGTCAACAGCCGCAGCCCCGCTCCATCCGTTTCTTCGTGGCCCTCGAGTTCATTCCGGAAGAGCGTCGCAAAGGCGTCCCAGCTCGTAGGGTCGCCGTCCCGGAGCACTTCCTGGGCGCGGTCCGGGTCGTAAAGGGTCAGCACCGACGCCTGGGCGATGGCGCTTGTTCCGCCAAGGCTGGATGGATGCTCTGGATTGCCTTCGATCTTGGTGGGACGCCCCGTGTGGCTCTCCACCACGACGCCTTCGCCATAGCCTCCCATGGGGAAGGTGGAAGCAAAGAATAGGGGTTCGCCGGGCACGACCCACTCGGGCTGCCGCACGTAGGACACGATATGATCTTCGGGCTGCCGCGCGCAGCCGGTGACGCCGGCGAGCGCCAGGGACGCGCCCATGAGCTTGATGAAGTTCCGGCGGCTTACCCCTTCATGCCACTCGGTGGCGAACCGGGGAAACTCGCGATCCAAGAGCTCCGTGAACTCCGGCGTTTCCGCAAGCTCCTCTAGGCCGCGCCAATAGGCGGGACCGGTCCGCTCGGACAAACGCTGGCGGACTTCCGCCATGTCCAGACGCTGCGGGGATGTTGCTTGGGGCGTTGTCATCGGGTTCTCCGGCGTCGTCATCGATGGCAAATCGAACAGTTCGTCAACTGTTCCTTCCTTATGTTGTACTCCTGGACCAGCGCCTCGCCCATGGCGTACCGGTCTTCTCCCGGCTCCGGCGTCCAGTCCATGGTGAACACGTGCTCCCGCGGCCGAATGAACTCCTCCGGCGTGCGGTGGCATTCGAGACACCAGGACATGTGCAGCGTCTCCGTCTTGCGCACCAAAGGCATCTGATCCACGCGGCCGTGACACTCCACGCAGGAAATGCCCTTCTGCACGTGGATGCTGTGGTCGAAGTACGCGAAGTCCGGAAGGTCGTGCACGCGGATCCACTCGATGGGTTGCTCGTTCTCATAGCTTTGGACGACCGGTTGAAGCATGGGCTGATCCGTCCAAATCTGGGAATGGCAGGTCATGCAGGTCTCCGAGGAAGGCATGCCCGCGAAGCCGCTCGTCTCCACAGTGTCGTGGCAGTAGCGGCAATCGATCCCGAGTTGCTCCACGTGGTGCTGATGGCTAAAGGGGATGGGTTGCTCCCGGACCACGTTCACTTGCGTGACGTAAGGCGACCTGTAAATGATGGCCAGGACGGAGACGAAAATCACAAACGCCAACACCGCGCCCACGATACTCATGTGGGCTAGCATGTTGGCGGTCTTTGGAAAAATTTGAGGCATAAATCTGCTCTACCAAATTGAAGCGCGCCTGCCGTGGATTGCCGTTACTGGTGCATGGTGTATCGAATGCGCCGTGGCCGCCTCGCTGGCCGAATAGGCGGGAAAGTGGGCCGCGCAAACCGTAGGCCGCATCGTCCAAGGAGCGGCCACGCGTGGCGTTCTTGCCGCGGCGCATCGGGAACAGATCTCGCGTCCTGCCCGCTTATCGCCCGCGCCTTGCTCTTCGGCGCCGGCTTCCCGTTGGCCGGGAAACTCTCGAACACCCCAAGTCCCCAATGGACGCCGCCGAGAGCGGCGCCGATTGCCTGATTCGCTTTGAAGGCTGGGCGCTAAGCCCCGCGCACAAAACAGGCTGGATTATAAAAAGGGGGGGCGGGCTTGTCAAGTAATGGCGCCAATTCAGGCGCCTTCGGTCAGCATTGTCCCTTGTATATGGGACGGATCCGCGTTGCCAGACCGGTAGGAATCGGGGTCCGGGAAGGAGGGTTTCGTTCCATAATTTAGAATCCGATGACAGGAAGTGCGCGCCTTCGGGAGGCCTTTCGGGATGCGTGTCAGCGTTGTGGGGCCGCCGGATCGGGGGCGTGGATATGACACGCCGCCCAGTGGCCCGGCGTAATCTCGACGAGATGCTGCGGGGTCTGGGAGCACGAAGGTTGAGCCTCGGGACAGCGGGTGTGGAACGGGCAACCGGATGGAGGGTTGATGGGGCTCGGCGTATCGCCCTCGAGAATAATCCGTTCCCGTTTCCGTTTCGTGTCTGGTTCGGGCGCCGCTGAAAGCAAGGCTTTCGTGTAGGGGTGAACGGGCCGTTCGAAGATGTCGTCCACGGCGCCGCGCTCCACGATGCGGCCGAGGTACATGACCGCGACGTAGTCGGAAATGTGGCGGACCACGCTCAGATTGTGCCCAATAAACAAGTAGGTCAGCCCGAGTTTCTCCTGAAGATCCTCCATCAGGTTCAGGATTTGGGCCTGGATGGACACGTCCAGGGCCGAGACCGGCTCGTCCGCCACGATGAGCGCCGGCTCCACGGCGAGGGCGCGGGCGATGCCGATGCGTTGCCGCTGGCCGCCGCTGAATTCGTTGGGGTACCGGTCCGCGCTGTCCGGCGGGAGACCGACTAAGCGAAGGAGCTCCTCGGCCCGGGCCCGTTGCTCGGCCCGCGGCGCGATGCGGTGGATGGACAACGCCTCCGACAGCATGGAATAGACGGTCATGCGCGGGTTGAGGGAGCCGTAGGGATCCTGAAAGATGATTTGCATCTGTTTCCGGAGGGCGCGAAGGGCGCGGCCGCGCACGCCCGAGATGTCCCGGCCGTCGAAAAAGATCTGTCCGCTTGTCGGCTCAAGGAGGCGGAGGATGACCCGTCCCGCCGTGGTCTTGCCGCTTCCGCTTTCGCCTACGAGGCTCAACGTCTTCCCACGGGGAACGGAGAAGGACACGCCATCCACGGCCCGCACGTAGCCCGCGGCGCGGGCCAGCACGCCCTTGCGCACCGGGAAATACTTTACGAGGTCCCGCACCTCCAGCAGCGCGCCGTTGTGTTCCCGGGACGGTCCGCCGCTCATGATATCCGCGCCTCCCGGGGCAGACCGGGCCCCTGCCCGAGCGCCTTCATGTGCGCGGCGTCGTGAAGCCAGCAGGCGGCGCGGTGGCCGCTGTCGACCGCCATGAGAGGAGGAACGTCAGACCGGCACCGCTCCATAACGTGAGGACACCGGGGGTTAAAGCGGCAACCCTCGGGAAACTGGCTGGCGTCGGGCACGGTCCCGCGGATAGGTTCCAGCTTGGAGCGGCCTTCGAATATCTTGGGGAGGCAATTGAACAAGCCCGCCGTGTAGGG
>SLHB01000387.1 GCA_007136375.1 Candidatus Hydrogenedentota bacterium | reverse complement strand
GTGGACGAGCACAACATGCTCCAACCCAGGATGGCTGAGCGCGGCCAACAGCGAGCAGGCGTCGCGGTTCGAAAGATGGCCGTGCCGCCCGCGGATGCGCTGCTGGATGCTGTGAGGATACGGCCCTTGGCGCAGCATGTCGGGGCAATAGTTCGACTCGAGAATGAGGCCGTGGCACCCGGCCAGACGGGTGCGCACGACGTTCGACGCGTGGCCGAGGTCGGCGGCGACGCCCAGCTTGGCGCCGTCATGGCTAACCACATAACTCACGGGATCGGCCGCGTCGTGGGCCACGCCAAAGCTTTGCACCGACAGACCGCCGATGGCGACGGCGCTCCCGGCCGCGAAACAATGGATAGTAGGAATCTTGCCCGTGGTCCGAGGCAAATTGTGCCGGGATCCCTCGGTCATATAGACGGGAACCCCCCGCTTCCGCGCGAGGATACCCACGCCGTTGACATGATCGCCATGCTCGTGCGTAACGAAAACCGCCGCGAGATCGTCGAGGCGCTCGCCCGCCGCGGCGGCGCGCAACGTGAGCTGCCGATAACTCAAGCCGTTGTCGATAAGTATAGTGGCGGCGGGCGAGGCCACGAGAATGGCGTTGCCGCTGCTGCCGCTCCCTAGCAAGCAGAATCGAAGCACGGAATTCCCCTTCGGTAAGACGTCTTGGCTCGCGCGGACCAAAGCCGGGGCCGAGTATAGCTTGGGGGCGCGGCGGGCGGCAAGGCGGGGACGCGGATCGCTGGCGAACACGCCCCGCCATGCGTAGGTCCGTCTTGCGCGAAAACGCGCGGCGCTGTGGTTCGCAACCCCTTTTGGCGCGGTCTTTTTCTTGCTCGAACCGTGCGGCCCCTGGCGGGTTGGCGCGGCGTTTCGAAGGCTTCCGGCAACGCTGTTTCGTTGACAGGATCCGCCTGCGCTGCTATACTGGCATGTGTCTTGCTGGCGATGTTATCTCGCTTGAGGAGGGCGGCTGATATGATGCACATGGAACACCGGTTGGCCCAGACGCAAAGCCAGCGTCTGATGCTAACCCAGAAGATGCAGCAAGCCATCCAAATCCTCCAGCTTTCCGCCTTGGAGTTGGAACAGCACGTCCAGCAAGAGCTGGAAACCAACCCCGTGCTGGAGCAAGCGCCCGAACAGATCGAGCCCGACGCGCCCAAACAAGCAACCGCCGCCACTTCCTCCGACGGCGAATCCTTCGACGATGTCTCCTTCGACCTCGACAAATACGCCAGCCAATGGAACGACGGCCCCCTGGAGGGCCGCGACCTCAGCTACAACCCCGACATCGGCGAGACCCGGGACTATCACCAGAACTCCATCACGAAGGAAGAATCCTTCACCGCCGTGCTCTTGCGGCAACTCCACGTGGCGGCGCCGGACGAGCGGACCTACGCCATCGGCGAGCGCATCATCGGCGATATCGATGACCGTGGCTATTTCACGGGCTCCCTGGAGGACATCGCCCGGGAGTTGGACGTTCCGCTCCGGGAAGTGGAGGCCGCCCTCGGACTCATTCAGACCTTCGAACCGGCCGGCGTCGGCGCCAGGGACCTGATCGAGTGCCTGCACCTGCAGATTGACGTCGAATTTCCCGGCCAACGGCAACTCAAGGAACTCGTCCGCAACCACCTCGAAGCCTTGGAGCACGGCCAGATCCCGAAGATCGCCCGGGCCATGAAGATCACGTCCGAACGGGTCGCTGAACTCAAGGCCATGCTCGCCCAGCTCAACCCGTGGCCGGGCAACGAGTACGCGTCCGGCGCGCCCCAATACATCATCCCCGACGTGGTCGTGGACAAGAACGAAGAAACCGGCGAGTACGAGGTCTATCTCGCCGACGGCTCGGCCCCCAAGCTCCAAATCGACCGGACCTACGCGCAGATGGCGAAGAACGGCAAGGCGAGCAAGGAAGACCGGGAGTATCTCCGGGAGAAGCTCGAGTCCGCGCGCTGGCTCATCCGCAACATTGAGCAGCGGCAACAGACCATCCTGCGCATCGCCATGGCCATCGCGGAAGTGCAGCACGACTTCTTCGAGAAGGGCCCGCAAGCCATTAAGCCGTTGACGCTCCAGGAGATCGCGGACCGGGTGGGCGTCCACGAGGCGACGGTGAGCCGCACGACCCGCGGCAAGTATATGCAGACGCCTCAGGGCCTGTACGAGATGAAGTATTTCTTCTCGCCGGCGCTGCGCGGCGACAACGGCGAATCCCAGTCTTCCCGAAGCGTTCAGTCCATGGTCAAGAAGCTTATCGAGGAGGAAGACAAGCGCAAGCCCTTGAGCGATCAGAAGCTCTCCGAGCTATTGAAAGAACAAGGGATCAACTGCGCGCGCCGCACCGTGACGAAATACCGGGAGGCAATGGGCATCCTTCCCACTTCGATGCGCCGGTCGTACCAAAAGGCCAGCAACGCCTAGACCGGCCGCGCCTCCCTCGCTCCAGTCCCCCGCTTATCCTTCCGCGGGCTCCGGGACACGCGCCAGGCCCGGTTGTGTCACAATGGGCGTGCGCGGTTCCCGCGCCCTGGTCGGGACACCATTCCAAACGGCAAGGAGACGAGCCATCGATGTCTGGCGTGACCGTGCTGACCCTCGTGCCCAACGCGGGCGACCGCTTGCCCCGGTGCCTGGAAAGCGTGCATTGGGCCGACAACATTTTTTGCGTCGTGGACCCCAAGACGGCCGACGGATCGGCCAACGTGGCGCGGCAATACACCACGAATGTGGTGGTCCATGAGTACGTGAACGCGGCGCATCAACGGAACTGGGCGATTCCCCAAATCCAGACCGAATGGACCTTGGTGCTCGACGCCGACGAGTGGGTCTCGCCGGAACTCGCCGCGGCGGTCCAGCGCATCATCCAGGATCCCGAAAGCCACGACGGCTACCGCATCCGGCGCCTGTCCTATTTCTTCGGCAAGCTTATGGGCTACGGCGGATGGCAACACGATTACAACCTGCGCCTCTTCCGCACGCGCAAAGGCCGTTACCGGGAGCGGCGCGTCCATTCCTACATCGAAGTGGACGGAACCATGGGCACGATTCACGAGCCCATGTACCACGACACCTACCGCAACTTCGACGAGTACTTCGCCACATTCCAGCGCTTCACGAGCTGGGGCGCCCATGACCTCTTCGAGGAAGGCCGGCGCGCCGGCCTGTTCGACCTCACCATCCGGCCGCTCTCGCGCTTCATCAAGATGTTTCTCCTGCGCCAGGGGTTCCGTGACGGCTACCACGGCGCCGTGTTGGCGGGTTTAGCCGCGAGTTACGTGTTCACCAAGTACGCCAAGCTGTGGAACCTGCACCGCCTCGCCGCCCTGGAGGACCACCTCCCGCCCAAGAACGAACCGGTTCCTCCCCCCGAATAGGCGGCCATCCCTCTGAAAACGCACACGATTCTCCTCGAACCGCTTCACAATCGGGCGGCGCTTTGCCCATAATACGCACGAATCTATCCGCGCCGGTCCGTCCGCCGTCCAGCGGACCCACGACGGCGAACGGCGGAACTCCAGGCTCCGCCAGGGGATAGAGCGTGCGGGAGTGACGCGGCATAACCCGCGATGGGAGGATGTGCGCGATGTTCCTCAATAAGAGCAGCCCCGCCCGGCGCTGGCGGCCCCGTCTCGCGGCCGCGGGCGGCCTTCTCGCCGGCGCGTGGTGGTGCGGCGCGGAGATGTCCTCGCCGGCCCTGCCCGATGTGTTAGAAGCCGTCCAGCACGCCTTCGAAGACCGGGCGGCCCGCCTGGAGACGTTGGAAATCGCCTGGGAAGGAACGATCCAGCCCGCGCCCCGGCCCGGCCCCGGGGGGGAGCACGCGGAGCCCGGACCGCCGGAGCCCCTGCCGCACCAGGGCGTCCTGTTGTTTACGGGAGATGGCCGCTCCGCGTATGAAGAGGTCCGCCGCGAATGGGACTACACGGCCGGGACCGCGGGTGGGAGCGTCCGCGTCACGGAGGTAAGCTCCGGGCATACGGCCACGCAGTACACCGAATCGCCGCCACAAGGGCTCATCCAGACCCTGGCCACATGGGCGCACCAACCGGAGATGAACCTCCTCACCCGGAATTACCGGCCCGAACGCACCTTCTCGCGATTTGCGTTCATCGACATCCTTCGCACCGAAGCCTACGACGGCGAGGAGCACATCGTTCTGGGCGTGCCGCCCAACAGCGGTTTCGGCCCAAGGGCCCGGCGGGTGCGGCGCGAGTTCTATGTTGCGCCCCATCTGGACCATGCCCTGACCCGCGTACGAACCCACTACACGATGACCGGCGTCATGTTGGACACAAGAGTCGATTTCGAGGCGCACGAGGAGATTGGCCTGATCCCCAAACGTCTGTCCTTCAGCCGCACAAGCGGGAACGGCGAAGACGTGGTGGAGCAGCGGTCCTACGCCATCACGGACGTGAAGGTGAACGAAGGCGCGGCGGATTCGCGCTTTGCATTCGCGTTCCCCAGCGGGACCGCCGTGTACGACGCCATCTACAGCGAACGCTACGTGACCGGCGGGCCGGACGACCCCAGACGGGGGCCGGAAGACTACGAACCCATCGAACCTCCCCGGCAACGCGCCCAACGAGACTTGGCGGCCCCGCGCGGCATTGCGGCCCTCCTCGCCGGCGGACCCGGCGGACCCGGCGGCCGCTCCAACCAGGTCGCCTTATGGACCGTTGTCCTCCTGGCCGTGGCGGGCGGCGCCGCTTATGCCTACCGCCGTTGGAAGCCGCACTGAACCGTTCCGCCGGAGCGCTCCACGCCCAAGGCGTCCGCTAGTCCGCGGGAGCGTGTTCGCCGCCGCGGGTGAGCAGGTCGATGCGGACGTTGTCAATCCAGATCTCGCCGCTGCCGCCCCGGTTGCCAAGGCCGATCTGGAGCGATTCGGGATCGGCGCGAATGGCTTCGGCCACGGGCAGCCAGGCCGTAATCTGCGTCCAGTCCCGGCTGCGCCGGATGTTCACCACATCATTGTGCCACACGCCATGCTCGTCGGCCCACAGGATGATGCTGAGATTGCGGACCGGGTACATGCCCTCGCGCACGTCCCGCCACTTCGCGTCGAAGGTGACCCGCACTTGCGCCTCCTCCGCCCTGGCGAGGCGGCCCCCGGCCTCGGCGAGGGAAGGCGTAAACCATACCGTGGGCATCGGACGGCCGTCGGCGATGTCCAAGGGCGCGTCATGAGAGACTTCGAGAAAGACGACGCGCGCCCTGTTGTCCAGGGTTTGCGCCGACGCCCCTTGGTCCCAGCGCAGGCCGGGAGCGCCGTCCGCGAAGGCGGACTCCTCCACAATGCGCGCCTGCTGGACCGGCGCCGCGTTTGCTTCGAACAGGCGCACCCACTCATTGCGATGGACAAGCCACGCCGCGTCCAGATCGCGGAGGGCGGCGTCCACGGCGAGGGCCGCCGTGTCCAAGCCCATATACATCATCCTAGGATGAGACGTAAGCAGCCACAGCCCCACGCCGCGGTCCGCTGCATCTTCCACCCTGTCCGCCAGAGAGGCGCCAAAGGTTTCGGGATCGGCGTAGTGCGTGAAGGGCCGGACGGGTCGCGCGCGGGGATAGGGGCACACATGGTCCTCAAAGTAGCACCTCACGAAGCCCACGTTGCGCCAGTGAAAGTGGACGTAGGGCCCAAACACCAATTCGTCATCCGCGCCAAGATGGGCTTCCACATCCTCCGCCACGGCGCGCCAGGCTGTGTAGCGGTACGCCGGCGGATCGGTCGTGTCGCGGACCGTCTCCGCGAAGGCGAAAAGCGGAACGCCAACGCACAGCGCAAGGACGGCGATCGCTGCTTCCCAAACGCGCGACGGCGGACGCTTAGCCGCTTCCGGAGCGCCAGCGGCGCGTCGACGGGGCAGGCGCCAGATGGCCCATCGCCCCGCGGCGGCGGCGCCCAGGCCGGCAAAGACGGCCAGGGGAGCGACGATGGGCAGAATGTAGCGCGCGGCCCATTCATGGTGGTCCACGGCGAGGAAGGCGAAGGGAAGGGGGAACAAGAAGGCGCCCGCCAGCAGCACGCACAGGAAACGGCGGCGGCGCCAGGCCCACACGGCGCCGGCCAGCGCCAGCGACAAGAGGACGACGGCCATCACGACGTTGCCGCCGGGCGCAAGGTGCTGATGGACGATCTCCCACCAGCGCGCGGGCGTGAGGAACAGCGCCTCTCCCTCGGGACCCGTGGCCGCCACGGCGGGTTCTCCGGAACCGTTCCCAGTGTCGCTCAGCGCCGCCCTGAGCCGGCGAAGCAGCCCCGGATACAGGACAGCGTAAAGCAACGCCGCCGGGAAGAGGACACAGAGATACTCCACGGCGGCCACCGCCCTTCGTCTGAGGGATCGGCTATTGTCGAGGGCCAAGCCCAGAAACAGAAACACCGCGGCCCCCGCAAGAAAGAGCACGAACAAGGCGTGGGTCGCCCACCCCGTGGCGACGATGAACGCCAAGGCGCCCAAGCGCGTGGATCGGCGCCAATGCCGCCCTTCGTACAACACGAAGAGAAGCGCGAGGCACATTAGGAACAGGAGGGGGTAATACCGCGCCACCGCGGCCTGGTCCATTAGCTCCGGCGAAAAGGCCGCCACAAGCCCGCTTGCCACTGCCGCCACGGGTCCGCCCAGGCGATGCGCCCACCAGAACATGAAACCGGCTCCGGCGAGATAGAGAAGGAAATTGGGCAGGCGCAGCAGCCACAGCCCGTCAACCGTCATCCCCGCATACCCCGTGACAAGCAGCCAGGCCTTGAGCTTGAGGGTGTTCGCCGGATTCCCCTCGTCCGCGAAGATCGTCGCGAGATCGTGATGCGCCCGCGAAAACGTCAACGCCTCGTCGAAGGTAAACGTGTCCCGGGTCAGCATGCTGAAATTCGACGCGGCCGCCGCGCCAATGAGGACCAGCGCGAGAAGCGTGGGGATGACGTTGGCCCCTCTCGCTACACCCGTCATATCTTCCTCTTCCGCCACGACATCGGCCTTCACTCATTGCGGCGCCGGCGGCCATAAAGTCGCCCGAGGCCAAAGACACTGTGACTCTACAGACTCCCGCAGAGGCGAACGAAGTCCGCGAACGTCGCCAAGTCTCCTGGCGAGTCCACAACCCTTCGCTTCAGCTCCTCGAAATAGTGTTGCTCTCCCGCCTCACCCGGCCTAGCTTTTGTGTACGCTAGTCCACGCTCACGGAAAGCCAATCTAAGATAGTCGAAATGAAACTGGCTGTGTGTATTGAACCCGGTGCACACTGGCATGCGCTCTGGATCCCTCGGCGCCGCATCATAGTGGTTGAGATAGTTCCGAAGCGTTTTGCACTGGGGGTTTCGCTTTATGAGCTTACGGTTCCCCAGAAGCCATGTTTCGATACATCGGTTTTGAACCACGACAGCAAGACGCGCCGAGACCAAACCTGCCGCCGACTCCCGTGCTTCGTTTCGGCGCTCTTCCACTGAAAGCTCGTCCGCATCTAATACCACAACCAGAAGATCGAATTGCTTGCTCTTTTCGATATCACGAACGGCGTTCGGCAGGTGATCGCGGAGGATAGATGGATAACCCTCGGCGCTGATGAGGTAGTACGAGTTCGTATCCGCATGGAAAGGATTGTACACGCGCTTCAGGCGGGGCGCCGCGTACGACAACCAACTCGGATACAACTTCCGCTCACATCGCCTCCCTTCGACGAGAAAGTACACATTCATGCCAATGCGATGCCGTCCCGATACTGCTCGCTATTTATGAGCTGTATGAACGCCTCGTGGCTGGACTCGCCCAAGCCAAGCGTCGCAGCGTCATGCACTTCTACAACACCACCTTTGCGCCGCACCACCTTCCAACTCTTTGGCCTTATCGCATTAATCACATAGGGATGATGGCTAGTTAGTATGAACTGAAGGTTCCTGTGTGGTTGGCAAAGATCTTCGGTCAAGACATCTATGCAGTTTACACCCAAACTATTCTCAAACTCATCGATCAGAATGACAGTTCCTTCGGGCCATAGATACATCTCGGCGAGGTGAAATATGGTCCGCAGCATTCCAGAGGAGATGCGCCACTGATCGATCCAATTCGCCACTCCTTCTTCGCGGATTTGAAGGATCGGAATCTGAGAAACAAAGAACGGGGCTTTCTCATCCTCAACAGGCTCTATCTTAAGACCCTGTATATGAGGAAATATCGCCACGAAGCGAGATTCAATTTCTCGGAAGGTTTCTGGTTGCGACTTGTAAACTAGCGCGAGCTTTGTCTGCGTATCCAGATCACTTCTTTGAATCTTTTCCAGCGAACCATATTTCTCCACAAGCTTGTCGAACCTTGGAAATGAAATGCGGCGATATGGATGATGAGGTGTTGATTGGTCGCTATGCAAGATGCTTTGAAAAGCTTCACTGGCCGGCTGGACGCTATCTTCCTCGGCGAGGAGGTTTAGTATGCTGCTCGTCGGTGAAAG
>SLHB01000511.1 GCA_007136375.1 Candidatus Hydrogenedentota bacterium | reverse complement strand
GATCATCTCTTTGACTACGCCGACGAAATGATCGAAGCCGCCGAACCGTGGGACGCGCGCATCGGCTATTGCCTGGACACCGGCCACTGCATGCGGTCGGGCGAGGACCCCGTGGAGGTCGTTGAGCGGCTGGGCGATCGGCTGTACGGCATCCATCTCAAGGATCAGGAACACATCGGCCGGGATGATCCGCCGCAAACGATCCTGGGCGAAGGCGCGCTGGACCTGTCGGCTTTTTGCGCGGCGTTGCGCCAGGTGGGGTACGACGCGCCTATTTCCATTGAATACGATAAACAAGTCACTATCGGCGAAATCCGGCGCGGTTCGGCGAATTTCGCCGAAGCCGCGAACGAAGTGAGGTCCACTGAAACCGAATAGGGGGACGCCATCTCCGCGCCGGCGGGCTTGGAATAAATGTCTGCCTCGTGGGCAAAGTTATGATGGCCGGCCTGCAAGCCGTGCCGACGGTGGACGTGTTGCCGGAGGATTTCCAGGGCGAGGGAGACTTGATTATGGCGTAGTTGTGGCGCTTAGCACGCGCTCGGCTGTCTGAAGGATCTGTGGGGCCGATTCCTGCAAACCCGGCGCCTGTCCATCGTAATCGGCTCTGTTGCGTTGATTACGAAGATTGTCCAGATCATTCCCAATCTTCTGCAAGTTCCGTGTCGGCAAGCTGAGCAGGTGATTAATCAATCGGGAATGACTCGCACGTATTCCATGGTTCCGGGAATACCAGTCCCGCGCTCGATTGTGGGCTGCGTAGTAGGCCCGGCTAATGGCAATTCGCGCCATGGCTTCATGAGACACCGGGTAATGCTGCACATTAGTCAGCGCATGATCGGCGAAATCCCAGAACTCCCTCCAGTCAAAGTCAGGCATATACCATCATGACCGCAAACCGGGTCCCGGCCTCACGTTTCCTGTCCAACCACCATTCATCAACGAAACGGTCGTATTCTCTTTCACCGGCGTTCACGTCTTGTTCAGTGCGAAGGAACATCACAAGCGTGTCGCTATCATCTTCCGGATCGTGCACCAACTCGAGACGAGGCTCCGCGTTGGGAAAATACGCGGCCGCCTTGTTCAGCGTTTCGTGGACAAGCGGGCGCAAGTCTGGATGCTCCGTCAAAAAGCGATCGATCTCGTGATCAAGCGCTAGTCCGGAACCGGCAGGACCCGGCTGGGAAGATTCCCGAGGTTGTGTCACGATGGGTCTCCGTTTTCCGGCTCGGTGGTAAACAGGATTGCACGGTGTGAAACGAGTCACATTCGAAGTATCCGATAGCGCTGCACTTTGAGTCAAATCGGACACTTGGATCGGCGCCTAAAGGTAACCAAGTGTATTCTCACACTTGAGCGTCCGCAAAGTCATCACCGTCAGCCTCAAAACCATGCGGATTGTCGAGGGACTGCCGGAGGATTTCGGCGGGTGACGTCCGTGGCGGCGCGGAGGGCTGAGGTTGGCGGGCTCTAGCGTTCGAAGGTGATTTGCTGGGCGGAGGCGAAGCGTTTGCGCAGGAGTTGGGCGAGGTCTTCGATGCGGGGGCGGTGGGCGTGGCTCACGAGTTCGAAGGTCATGTCGGCGCGTTCTTCTTCGCTGGAGATGCGCAGGCGGGAGGCGACGACGTCGTAGCCCTGTTCGCGGATAGCCTCTTCGACTTCGAGGAGTTGTTCGAGGCCGTGGGGCATGTGCATGGTGACGGTGAAGCGCTCGGCGCTGGGCAGGAGCTTGGCCAGGCGCTCGAGGACGACGACGATCACGAGGGCGCAGAAGGCGGCGGCGATGCTGACGACGTAGAGGCCGGCGCCTATGGCGAGGCCGAGGGAGGCGACGAACCAGATCATCGCGGCGGTGGTGAGCCCGCGGTGGGTGCTGCCCACGTGGATGATGGTGCCGGCGCCGAGGAAGCCGACGCCGGTGATGACGCCGGCGGCGATGCGGGCTTGGTCGAGCATGACGCTGCCGCCTTCTGCGCCGATGCGGCGGCTGATCATCTCGGAGATGACCATGGCCAGAGTGGCGCCGAGGCACACGAGGATGTGGGTGCGGAGACCGGCGGCCCGGCCTTTCCGTTCCCGCTCCAGGCCAAGGGCGCCGGCGAGGGTGATGGCTAGGGCGAATTTCCCCATCACGCCGGGCAAATCGGCAAGATTCTCCAAGAGGGCCCTCCGTGGGTCGTCACAACGCGCTGGAACAGCGGCGGGGCGTCAGGGGCCGCTCTCGAAATCGGGCTCGTCGTCTTCGTCCTCTTCCTCTTCGGCGCCGCCCAATATCGAGACGTCCTGCCCAGCTTGGTCCATCACTTCCTGGGCGGCGTAGATGGGCGCGGACAGGCGGGTGGCGATGGCGATGCCGTCGCTCGGGCGCGAGTCGATGCGGATGACCTGCTCGACCTGACCGGTGGCGGATTTCCGTTCGATGTTGAGATGGGCGTAGAAGACGTCGTTTTCGAGCTTATAGATGACGATCGACTGGAGTTCGCCGCCCAGGCCCACGAGAATGTTACAGATGAGGTCATGGGTCATGGGACGGCCGATGTCGCGGTGGATGAGCGCCGCGTGGATGGCGTCGGCCTCGGCGATGCCCACCACCATGGGCAGGACCCGCTCTTCATTGCGCAGTATGACAACAGGCTGGTGATGGCCGTCGCTGCTGACGCCCAGCACTTCGAGTTTGATCATAGTGAACCTCCGTTGCCCGTAATTGTACGTAACGCCTCCGCGATTGTCGACAGGCCGGGCCGAAATCGCCGCCGGCAGGCGTCTTATTCCCGCTCTTCCGGCGGGGTGTCTCCGGCGTCAAAGTCCTGGATCTCCCCGCCGCTCTCTTCTATCAGGTAAGCGGCCCAGGCGCGCTGGAGCCAGCCCGCGCCCACGAGCCACAGGAGGAAGAGGCCGACCACGGCGCAGCCGAGGAGGCTGGCGATGGTCCCACTCAGCAGCATGTCGGGCTCGGGCAGGAACAGGAGCGGCAGTCCCGCCGACGCGTTGATGGCGCCGTGGGCCAAAGCGGGCGCCCAGGGGCTGCGCGTGGCCACGTAGAGCCAGCTCAGCACGGCGCCGAAGAGGGTGCAGAACAGGATCATGAGGGGAATGCCCACGACGGGGTGGCCGGGGTAATTCAGGCCCAGCATGATGGCGGGGGCGTGCCACAGGCCCCAGACGGCGCCGGTGGCGGCGATGGCCCACAGGGGGCCGCGGCCGGCCCATTGCCGCAGAAGGTAGCCGCGCCAGCCAAGCTCCTCGCCCATGGCGAAGAGCATGTTGAAGAAGGGGGCCACCAGGATGGCGAGGATGACGCCGCCGGTGACCCAGACGGCCGGGCTCATGTCCTCGGGCAGGTCGGGTCCGCCTTCCTGCAGGATCGCGCTAAAGGTGTAGTCGGGCGTCTCCATGCCCGACACGATGGCGAGGGCGAACGCGGCGAAGATCAGGGCGGGCGGCAGGAACCACGCGGCGATGTAGGGCAGCCAAGACGGGCCGAGGACGTTGAGGCGCAACGACTCCAAGGGCCGCCGGCCGCGCCAATAGGTGACGGCGATGGCCGCCGCGCCGGGCGCCCACATGGCCAGGGACCACGTTAGGGCGGCGGTCATCTGGAAGGCTTGGCTGTCGGGTTCGCCCATAAGGCGGGGCGCCAAGAACAAAGGCCAGGCGGCGCCAAAGGCGATGGCCAAGAAGACGGCCAAGCCCTTCCTATCTTCCGTCGTGTTCAGCGTGAATCCTCCGCCGGGCCCGGACACTGCCGGGGCCCGCCATGTAGCGCGCGTGGCCGGCCCGTCAGCGCGGCGCAGCTTCCAGCACGGCCAGCATATCCTCGACGCGGGTGAATTTCTCCCGGGGCTTGCCCTTGAGCTTGCCCAGCTCGATTTCCGCCGCGTCGATGCGGGCCCAATCCTCGAAGCTGACCGTCCGCACGTTCCGGGAAGCGAGCAGGTCGCGGAGGGCGCCGGAACTCGGCGTCGGGCACGGCGCGAGTCGGCCAACGTCTTCGAGCAAGGCCTTGACCGTGTCTTGGCTGTCCGGCTTGTTCGTGCCGATGACGCCGCTCGGCCCGCGCTTGATCCATCCGGAAACGTACAAGCCCGGCACGGCCACGCCTTGGTCAATGGCCCGCCCGTGATCGTTGGGAACCACGCCCCGCTGCTCGTCGAAGGGAAGGCCCGGAAGGGGCAGGCCCCGGTATCCCACGCTGCGGAAGAGGAGACCGCAGGACAACTCCTCCAGATCGCCCACGCCCCGCGCCTTCTGCGCGAAGGGCTCGCCAGCCAACTCGTTGCGCTCCAGAACCACGCCTTCGAGGCGGCCCGCGCCTTTCAGCTCCACGGGGCTGCGATAAAAGTGGATGTGATAGCGCTTCGGCTTGCCCGAAAGGCCGCGCTCCGCGAAGGCCCGCAGCTCCTTCATGTTTTTCCGGCTGTGGGCGTTGTCGGGGTGATCCAACTCGGTCTGGCTGGCCTCGTTCAGCGCGAGATCCGCCGGATCCAGCACCACATCACAGACCTTCAGTTCTCCGATTTCCTTGATCTCCGGATGGGTGAAGGCCGCCTGCACGGGTCCGCGCCGGCCAACGAGGTGGATCTCCCGCACCTGGCTCTCGGCCAGGGCGTCGAGGGCGTGCTCCGCCATGTCGGTGTGCCGCAATTCGTCCACGCTCTTCGCGAGAATGCGGGTCACGTCCATGGCGACGTTGCCCTGGCCGATGACCACGGCCACCTCTTGGGAAAGATCGAAGGCGCGGTCCCGGAAATCGGGATGGCCGTTGTACCAGCCCACGAACTCCGTGGCCGTGTGGCTTCCGGGCAGGTCCTCGCCGGGGATGTTCAGCCGCCGGTCCGTCTCTGCGCCACAGCTAATGATGACGGCGTCGTGAAAGTTCCGCAGCTCGTCGATGCTGATGTCGCGGCCGAGAGTAACGTTGCCAAAAAACTGGAAGTTGTCCCGCGTGGCGATCTTCTCGAATACGCGGGTAACGTTCTTGATTTTGGGGTGATCCGGCGCCACCCCGCCGCGCACCAGGCCGAAAGGCGTGGGCAATCGGTCAAACATATCTATTTCAACGGCGATGTCCGCCTTGAGCAGGGCCTCCGCGGCGTAGAAACCGCTGGGGCCGCTGCCGATGATGGCGGCGCGCAAGGGCCGTTGGCTTGAACCAAGCTCACTCATGACGCTATCGATGCTCCTATCTTGCCAGTGATGTTCTAAACGCGATTCGCGGACCGGCGGCGCTGCGGGAGATTAGAAGAAAGAGCGGGTGTTGCGGAACGTGACCGGGCGGCGTCTTGGGTCAACGCATTCACCGCCCCGGCCATTCCCCCGGCGCAACTCCCCCTTTCGCCTGGATCGCCGCACCTAGGCCGCGTCGTCCAGCGCTTCCTCACCCGCGGCGGCCACCCGTACGCCAAGATGATTGCTTACGACGCGTTCCACGCCGCCGCTGGGCCGGTTGACCAGGCCGCCCGCCGCCTCCACGTACAGCGACGTGGAGCCGCCGCCGTCGAGGTTTAGCGCGTCGTGGGCGCCCAGTTCGCTCATGAGCTCGGCCATCTCCACAAGGGTCATGCCCCGGCTGCCGCCGGGCCAGCGGCCATCAACGACAGCGATGATGAGAGCCGTTCCATCCCCGGAAACGCCAATGGCCGTGCGCGGATGGGGCCGGGCGAAGTCGCTGTCGCTCTCCTCGACGGAGATGGCGCCGTCCCGCAGAAGGACGGGCGTGCCGCTCACCACGTGCTCCATCCAGTCTTCCGGCTCTTCCAGGCGCTCGCCCAGCTCTGAGATCTCGACGCGGTTGCCCGCGCCAAGGGCGATGTAGGCGTAGCTCGAATGGCCCGTGCTCCCGGGCCAGGGCTCGCCGCCGCCCATGGTCGCGCCGATGGCGTTGTGATTGAGCTGGTTAAAGAAGCCCGCGTTCAGCGCGATCTGGACGCCGTACCGCTCCGCGAACTCACTCGTCCGCATGCCCCGATCATCGGGACGCGTGACCTCGAAGGCGATGTCCGGATGGGCCAGGTCAATGACCAAGGCGTGGATGTGATTCGGCTCCTCGGGAATCACGCGCTGAAGGAATTGAACGCCCGGATAAGGCTCGGACCAGTCGTCGCGCGGCTCCAGCCCCGCCACGCCCGATCCCGCGGCGGCAAGGATCCAAAGCAATCCCAGGGACAATACAAAGAGTACAGCGCGTTGACGTGTGTTCATGAAGCCGCCGCCTCACCCGTTGGAACCCCGCGAACTCCCTCGCCCGGACACGGCCGCCCTGCCGCTTCGTAGGGCGCGCCAGCGTCCTTTATACCACGAAAGCGCGGATCGGCGCCAGTCCAGGTCAACGAAAACCCGCCGTTTCACGCCCCGCGAACCGCCCCTTGGGTCGACTTGCCGCCGGGCGATGGGGTATAACCTGCGGCCATGAATATCCAAGTCATCGGCGGCGGAAGCTGGGGGCTCGCGCTGGCCCGGCTTCTCGCGCACAACGATCACGAGGTCCGGCTGTGGTGCCGGGAGGCAGACCAGCCCGAGACGCTCCGCGCCACCCGGCGCAGCCCTTATTACCTGAAGGACGTCGCCCTCCCCGAAACGGTCGCCGTCGCACCGGAGATCAACGCGAACGCGGACATCGCCGTTCTCGCCGTGCCGTCCCACGCGATGCGCGCCACATGCCGCGCCTTCGCCTTCGCCGAAGACACCATCCGCGTCAGCGTGGCCAAAGGCATCGAAAACGACACGCTCATGCGCATGAGCGAGGTCATCGCCGAGGAATGCGGCGGTTGCCCCGCCGTGGCCCTCTCCGGTCCCAGCCACGCCGAGGAAGTGGCCGCGGACTTGCCCGCCTCCGTCGTGGCGGCGGGACGGGAAGGCGCCCTCTGCCAACGGGTGCAAGAGGCCTTCATGACCCCGCGCTTCCGCGTCTACACAAGCTCGGACATCACCGGCGTCGAACTCGGCGGCGCCCTCAAGAACGTCATCGCGGTGGCCGCCGGCGTCTGCGACGGCTTTGGCCTCGGAGACAGCGCCAAGGCCGCCCTCGTCACCCGCGGCCTCGCCGAGATGAGCCGGCTGGGCCTCGCCATGGGCGCGGACCCCCTCACCTTCTCCGGCCTCAGCGGCATGGGCGACCTGATCGTAACCTGTATGAGCCAGCATAGCCGCAACCGCGCCGTGGGCGAGAAGCTCGCCGCCGGCCAACAACCAGAATCCGTCACCGGCGCAACGCACATGGTCGCCGAAGGCGTCCGCACGGCCCAGAGCGCCCATCTCCTCGCGGGACAGCAGGGCGTGGACATGCCCATCACCACCCAGGTGTACCGGGTCCTCTTCGAAGGGCTCGACCCCCACGACGCCGTGGAAGAACTCCTCCTCCGGGACCCCAAACCCGAGCGCCCGTAGCCCACCTCGCCGCCCGCGGGTTCAACAAGACGAAACAGCGCGAAACAACGCGATAACCTCCGACGATTGCCGGCGGGCCGGAATCCAGAACCCGAAGCAATCGCCATAGGACTACTGGATTCCCGCTTGCGGGGATTCCGGCCTGCCCCTGGGCCAACCCGTGGAGGATCGCGCAACGCCAATCCTTCGCTGGTAGCTCGTCCCCCCGGGGAGAATCCCCTTGCGGGAATGACGGCGGGTGTGGAACACGCGGGCTGCGTCGAGAGACCGGTCCACCGAATCGAAGAATCATCCCGGAGGGATGACAGAGGGTAGCCAGGGGTTGAGCCCGAGGAGCCTGCGACGAGGGCGATACCCCTGGATCATCGCCCAACCCCACGCCGACGCCGGCAGGCGTCGTAGAAGCGCGGATTCTGGGACCCCTCCGGGGTCCATGTCCGGGTTCACGGGATCCAGGGGTATCGCGCTGCGCGCTCAACCCCTGGCTACCCTCTATGACCCCTCCGGGGTCGATTGGCTCCACGAATGCCCTCGTAGCGCTGCCTTCCAGGCGGCAAGAACGCCGCCCAGGACGCCGCCGGTGCCCGAGACGGCCCGAGCCCGAGTTATCGGTGTTGCCATTCTTCGCGATATCCGATAGAATGCATGCCATTAAAAGTTAAATCGATAGGCGACTACGCGGGCGACGGGACGCGGCGGCTGAAGTTCGCGTCGAGCGGGGATGAAATCTACCGCTGGGACCCTCTGCGCGGCCATATGACGCTGCGCGAATTCGGCGCGAACTTGCAGGAGACCTTTGTGCATGACCCCAGCGATTGCAGCGAAGCGAAATCGCTCAAGCCCGGCAGCGGCGGTTGCGAAGCAACCCCGCGCAAGGGCCGCCTGGGCGGGAGCGTCCTGGCGCAGATCGAAGGGTCCAGTGCTGCGACGGGGACGGCGGAGTATGCGCTGCATGACCACCTGGGCAGCGTGCGCGAATGGCGCAACGCCGCGGGCGGCCAAACCTGGAACCGGGAGTACACCCCCTACGGCGACCGCCTGGCGGGCAGCACGGCCGATGAACGCTTCATGTT
>SLHB01000241.1 GCA_007136375.1 Candidatus Hydrogenedentota bacterium | reverse complement strand
GAGCGGAGCATGTCCGTCCGGACCGCCCCTTCGTCGTCCGCCGCCGCTTGACCCAGGGTCGCCGCAACAATGGCGCACAGGCACAGAACCGTCCACGGTGTCGGCTGGAAGAATCGCATAATCGCCTCCAATCCACGGGAAGTTTGCTGAAATGACGCCCGCGCCCCTCTGCGCGGCGCGGTCCTCTATTCTACAGCCGGTAGAAGAACCGCGCCATCTTCTTGACCCGCTCCGATTTCATCCGGTTCATCATCCAAGACTCCGACGCCCGCTTGTTCAGGAAGCTCATTGTCGGGAAGGAGTGCTGGAGGAGCATGATGCGGTACATGGGAATGCGCTGCTGGATGGCGAGGGCCCACTCGTTGATCATCTCGCCGCTGCCCTCGCCGATCACCGTCGCCGCATGGATGCGTCCGCCGGGGCTGACATGAACCTTCACGAAGCCCCGGCCCAGATTTTCCGCGATGGCGGCGCCGTAATCTTCATGCCGCACGACCACGGTCTCGTAGCGGACGCCCCGCTCCTTCAGGTCCGATTCCCGAGGGCCCACGTGGGAAACTTGAGGCTCCGTGAAGACGGTCCACGGCACGACGTACTTCTGGTAGTTTTGCTTCATGGGCCAGAACATCATGGCGTTCATGAGGGCGAGCATGCCTTGATGCATCGCGGCGTGGGAGAGTTGTGCATAGCCGTTGCAGTCGCCCACCGCGTAGATGTGCTTCCGGTTCGTCTGCAAGTACCCATTGACGGCGATACCGCTGTCGCTGTGCTTGACGCCCGCCGCGTCCAGGTTCATGGGGCCGAAGTCCATCCGCCGTCCCGTCGCGGACAGGACCTCGGCGGCGGTGATGGGGCCGTCCTCTTTTGTGTGTAGGGTGACCTGGCCGTTGGCCCGTTCGATCCGCGTCATCGTGCGGTTCGTCCGGATCTCGACGCCTTCCGCGGCGAAGGTTTCGCTCAACAGTTCGCAGGCCTCCGGGTCTTCGCGCCACAGAAGGCCATCGCCGCGCATCACCATGGTGACCTTGCCGCCGAGCCGCGAAAAGGCCTGGGCCATCTCGCATGCGATGGCCCCGCTGCCCACGACAAGAAGGGAATCCGGGACGGATTCCACGTTGAACATGGTCTCGTTGGTGAGGGGCTTCACCTCCTCCATGCCCTCGATGGGCGGGAGCGCGGGCCGCGTCCCCGCGCATATGAAGATGCGCTTCGCCGTGATCTGTTTGCCGCCTACGGACAGGGTGTGAGGATCCACGAAGGACGCCTTCCCCTGTTGGTGCATCAAGTCCACCTTCGCGAACATGGACGCGGTCTTTTGGTCGTTGATGTACTTGATGTGATCGTGGATGCGCGGGAAGGGATCCGTCACCGCGGGCGGCGCCGCGGCGGCCAGTCCGTATTGCGGGAACTTTGTGGTCATGTGCCGCGCCTTGGCGGAACGGAGGAGGGCCTTGCTCGGAATGCAGCCGACATTCATGCATTCCCCGCCCAGTTTGTTGGCTTCGATACCGCAAACCCTAAGGCCCATCTCGGACGCCATGATGGACACGGCCATCCCCGCCGGCCCCAGTCCGATGACGGCCACGTCGTAATCGTGCTTCATCTATGCAACGCCTTTCGCTTTGACTTGTGGGAAGAGGCGGACGGGGGCAGTCCGTGGTGAGTCCCCCTTGGCTCCCCCAGTGGCTCCAGAACGTCAACGGCCCACGGGACCGTTGGCGCGTCAACATACTATCAGGCTTCGTGGATCGAGTCGACGGGCTTTCGCGGCATGGGACGCGCGCTGGACGCTACGATCCGAAGAACTGGCCGAGGACGAGCGCGCCGGCGTTGTACAAGCCGTGCAGGATGATGGCCGCGGTGATCCACGGGAACGCGAGGGTGAGATCGGGGCCGCGCCCCTGCTCAATGACATTCTTCCATATGCGCGCCGCGCCCACGGCGGCGAGGAGGGACCAAGCGCCGTGGAGGGGCATGGTGACGTTCCAGCGCCAGGCCGCCAAGCTGGGGTCCATGTCCGGGACGTACACATGGATGTAGAGCAGGTTTTCCAGAAAGCCGAATCCGAGCCCGCCCGCTAGGCCCACCGCGTAGATGGCCGCCGGCCCCGGAAGCAGCCAGGGCTTTCGTTCCACAAGCCACAGGAGGCAGGCGACCTTTGCGGCTTCCTCGATGACCGGACCGATAACGGCGGCGTGTAGGATGGAGAGCGGATCCAACGCGGCGAGGAAGGGCAAGGCTCCGCCGAAGAAGATGTACTGGGCGAAGGTGAGTACGCCCGCGGCGGGTCCGGCGGCTAACGCCGCGAGAAGCGCTGTCGCCCATGGCGCCCAAAAGGGCGCCCGCGCGCGTTGGCGGAGGGCGTACTCCTGGAAGGAAAGCGCGGCGCCGCCGTCGGCCCATTGCCACTTGAGCGCGGGCTCGTCTCCCACTAGTTCGTTCGGTTCTGGCTCCTCCGTGGCGGCGCTTTCGGGATCAGCCCGCCCGTCGGCGCCGGGCGGCGCGAAGTGGGGTTCGTCGTGGACGGAGCCGTCCCCGTTCCTGTCGGGCCTCCCCATGGCGGGTCTTACCCCATTTCCCCGGCGGCCACGGCGCCTGTTGTCCCGGCGGCGCCCGCCGGGACTACGGCGGTGCCGTAGGCGATGACTTCGACCATGGCCGGTTGCTGCGAATTCCAAAAGTTCAGATTGCTGGCTTCGAGGCGCACGTTCACGACGGCCGCGGCCCCGAGCCGATCCGCCTCCTGGAGCATGCGGCAGAGGGCTTCGCGGCGGCCCCGGTGAAGCACCCGTTCGTACCACCGCATCTCGCCGCCGATGAACAGCCGCAGTTTCGACAGGGTTCCCCGAAACACGTCCGGCGCGATCACGACGCTGCCGGCCACGAATCGGGCGTTTCCGGCCTCGACGCCCAGCTTGCTGGCGGCCGTATTCGTGTCCGTCACGCGGATGTGGCGCAGATTCGTCTCGGCCGCGTCTAGCGCGCGAAGGTGAGATTGCTCGATGTGCGAGCCGATGAGGAGGCCCGCGAGTGGCGGGGCAATGGTTAGGACAACGAAAAGCACGAGGAAAACAATAGCAACGGTTTCCATAAGAAACTTCCTTCAACGGCGGGCGCCGCGGGCGCGGAGCCTGCTAGCTCCGCTGGTCCGTGTGGGGAACGTTTTCGGCCCGGAACATGGCGGCGCCAGGCATCTGGTCCGGCGGCGTTTCCGCCGTATGCCGCTGCACGAGGACGGCGGTGCCATAGGCGTAGAGCTCCGCGGCCCCTTGGGTGATGGCGCTGGTCGTGAAGCGCACGTTCACCACGGCGTTCGCGCCCAGTTGTTCCGCTTGGATCATCATCCGCTCCAGCGATTGACGCCGCGCTTCCGTTAGCAGCTCCGTGTACCCCCGCAACTCGCCCCCCACGAGGCTTTTCAGGCTCGCCGCGATATCCCGGCCCAAGTGCTTGGCCCGGATCGTATTGCCCTGGACGAGGCCCTTCACCTCCATAACTTCGTAGCCGGGCACGCTTTCCGTGTTCACGACAATCATACCGAAACACCCCTCCTTGCTCGCGCTCCCAAGTGAACGTCCCGCGGTCCGCGCCGCCGGCGCAGGTTGTATACTACCGCGCGGGGCGGGATGAATCTACCTCCCGGAGTCTCTTGGCGGCGTTTTCCGGCGCCGCGTCCGGCTTGGTAGACTGGCGCTCCAACATGACGCGGAATCAATGGAGGATACAGGAATCATGAACACACAACGAACGCGTTGGCCCCTCGTGGCGGTGATGTTGTTGGCGGCGGCCGCCCTTCAGGCCGAAGAACCGGAGCCGGCGCTTTCGATTTCCTTCGATTCGGAGGATTACGCGGAACAGTTGAACGTGGGCCGGGGCGAACACAACAGCATCACCACCGACCCGGCCGGCGGCGGACGCCAAGTACTGCGTGTGGGCGTCCCGGAAGGCAGCCACTATGGCGCCTCCATGCACGCGCCCATGGCCGCCCTCATGGACGACGAACCCGAGGAGGCCACGGCCCGGTACTGGATCTATGTGCCGGAGCATTTCGCTTTCCCCCAGGGCGCCGGCGGCGGCAAGCTCCCCGGTTTCGCCGGCCGGTACGGCGAGGCGGGCTGGGGCGGACGGCGCGCCGACGGGACCAATGGCTGGTCGGCCCGCATGGGCTTCGAGCCGCCGCGCCGCTTCGACTTGGAAGGGCGCATGGCCTTGTCCTTTTACACCTACCACGCGGACATGGGCCGTTGGGGCGCCATCGACGGCTGGTCCGAAGCGCTGGGCGCCGGTGAATGGCGGCAGATCGACCAGTACGTGCGCATGAACACGCCCGGCGAACATGACGGCGTGCAGCGCGGCTGGGTGGACGGTGAACTCGTCTTCGAACGGGAGGATCGTATGTTTCGCGCCGAGGGCCACGACGATGTCCTCGTCGAAGAGTTCTGGTTCAACATCTACTACGGCGGCAGTTGGACGTCGCCGGTGGACACGGCCCTGTACTTCCGCGATCTGAAGATTTGGCCGGGCGAGGAAGTGGTTCCCACGCATCGGGAGTGATCCGCCGGCTTGGTTTCGGCGTCTGGGCGCGCGGGTTGCGCCAAGGGGGCTGGGCAGGTAGGGTATGGAACCGCCGCGCGCCCGCAGGGGAGAACGACGCGCGGAACGCCGCATCCACGCGGCCTAAACAACCGGGCTGGAGAGGAGACCCATGAGACTATCGCCGCGCAGGCTGGGCGGGCTCGCCCTTGACCGGATCGAGCGCTGGGGCAATCGGCTGCCCGAGCCCGCGACCCTGTTTGTCATCTTCATCGGCCTTGTGTTGCTTATCTCGTGGATCAGCGCCCAACTGGGCCTTTCCGCCGAACATCCCGGGACGGGCGAGCGCATCGAAGCCGTAAATCTCCTGGACCGGAGCGGCATTCAACGCATATTCACGGAAATGGTGGACAATTTCGCCGGGTTTCCTCCCCTTGGCTTGGTGCTTGTGGCCATGTTGGGCTTGGGCGTGGCGGAGCGATCGGGCCTGGTGTCGGCCGCGTTGCGCGGCTTCATCGGCGCCGTGCCCGAGAAACTCGTCACGGGCGCCCTCGTGTTCGCCGGCATCATGTCCAGCATCGCCGCCGACGCGGGTTACGTCGTGCTGATCCCTCTGGGCGCCGTGTTGTTCTACGGCATGGGCCGTCATCCCATCGCGGGGCTGGCCGCCGCCTTTGCGGGCGTCTCCGCGGGTTTCAGCGCGAACCTCGTGCTCACCTCCCTGGATCCGCTTCTGTCCGGCCTCAGCACCTCCGCCGCCGGCATCATGGACGAGAATTACGAAGTGAATCCCGCCGCGAACTGGTTCCTCATGGCCACGCTGGTCCCCGTCTTCACGCTAACGGGCGTGTTCGTGACCGAGCGCATTGTGGCGCCCCGCTTAGGCGAGTACAGCGGCTCGCCGGACGCGGACGCCGCGGCGGATGACAGCCGGGAAGGCCTCGCCTTGTCGCCGGCCGAACGCCGGGGCCTCTTCTGGGCGGGCGCCGCCGTGTTGTTCCTTCTCTTCCTGTTCGCGGCGATGACCATTCCGCGGGGAGGGCCGTTCCGGGGCGAGGAGGGCGAATTCATGCCCTTGTACCAAAGCCTTGTGCCGATCATGCTGATCCTGTTTTTCGTTCCCGGTATTGTCTTCGGCGCCGTGACGGGCGCGGTCCGCAGCGAGAAGCAGGTCGTGGAGATGACGACCGCCGCCATGAACACCATGGGCGCCTATCTCGTCCTCGCTTTTGTCGCCGCCCAGTTCGTCGCCTATTTCGACTGGTCGCAATTGGGCATCATTCTGGCTATCCAGGGCGCCGCCTTCCTGGAAGGCATCGGCGTTGGCGGCATCCCCCTCCTCGTGGCCTTCGTTCTCGTGTCCGCCACGATCAACCTCTTCGTGGGCAGCGCCTCGGCAAAGTGGGCCATCATGGGACCCGTCTTCGTGCCCATGTTCATGATCATGGGCTACTCGCCGGAGCTGGTCCAGGCCGCGTACCGCGTGGGCGATTCCTTCACCAACATCATTACGCCCCTGCTCCCCTATTTCCCCCTCATCATCATTGGCGCGCGGCGCTACGATCCCAAGGCCGGCCTGGGCACCATCATCGCCGCGATGGTCCCGTACTCCATCGCCTTTGGCGTCGTTGGCACGAGCGCCCTGGTCATCTGGGTATTCTTCGTCCTGCCCTTGGGTCCGGGCGCCCCACTCACCTATCCCTGAGCCACGGCATCCGGCGATTGCGCGGCCCGGTCCAGCCGGTTACGAACCGGTTGCGCCGGGCCGTTCGTTTCTCATTGGCGCTGGGCGTACGGCGAAGACGGGCATTGGCGCGGCCGCGGCGCGCTTCCGTATACTTGACAGCATGGCGCGCGGGGCCTACAGTAAGCCGCCCTCGTGGCGGCGTGGTGTTTGTAAGCGGACGGGACGGACGCAACCTAAGGAGTCAGCGGAGATGGCGGCAACAGGCAAGAACGGCGGACATATGTCGCGGCGGAGTTTTCTGAAGACGGCGGCCTTGTCCACGGCGGGCGCGGCGGCGGGTCCCAACATCATTCCCGGCTCGGCTTTAGGCTTGGCGGGCGCGGCGGCGCCGAGCGAGCGGATTACGCTGGGATTCATCGGCCTGGGGACCATGATGCCCACGCACATCGGCCACTTCATCGGAATGCCGGAGTGCGAGGTCGTAGCCGTGTGCGACGTGGAAAGCATCCGGCTGGAGCGGACCCAGGAGCGCATCAATGACCACTACGCCGAACACAACGGCGCCGGGAGTTACGACGGCTGCGCGATCTACAAGGATTTCCGCGAACTGACCGCCCGGGATGACATCGACGCCGTCGTCATCGCCACGCCGGATCACTGGCACGCTATCCAGGCCATTACGGCCATGCGCGCCGGAAAGGACGTCTACTGCGAGAAGCCCATCAGCCTCACGATTAGCGAAGGACAAGCCGTCGCGGCGGTTGTCGAGGAGACGGGCGCCGTGTTTCAGACAGGGTCCCAACTCCGCTCGGAGGACGGCGTCCGCCGCGCTTGCGAGTTGGTGCGCAACGGCTACATCGGCGAACTGCACACGGTCCATGTGAATCCCGGAAACTGGCCGCCCGTGAAGGTGGGCCACGAGCTGCCGGAAGAGCCTGTCCCCGATGGCTTGGACTGGGATATGTGGCTCGGCCAGGCGCCGTGGCGGCCTTACAACGCCATCTACGCGCCTCACATCGACGAGGGCGGATGGCCGGAGTGGCGGCTCTATTTCGAGTTCGCCGGCGGCAATATCACCGACTTCGGCGCCCACGATTTCGACATCGCCCAATGGGGCATGGGCCGGGACGGCAGCGGCCCCGTGGCGGTGACGCCCGCATCGGATTGGGATCAAACCCTTATGGCCTTCCAGTACGATGACGGCGTCACCATGTATTACGGCGGCGCCCGGGACCCGGAGAACCGGCCCATCGGAGGCCGCGCGCAAGAGTTCGTGGGCGATGAAGGCCGCGTCATCGTTCGCGGCGGAAGCATGAGCGCCTATCCCGCGGCGCTTGCGGACGTGTCGCTGGACGATGACGATGTCCGGCTGTACGAGAACGAAAATCATTGGAAAGATTGGATCGAGTGCATCAAGGAGCGGCGGCGCCCCATCGCGAACGTCGAAGTGGGACACGGCTCCGCCACGGTCTGCCATCTCGCGAACATCGCGTACCTTCTGGACCGCCCCATCGCCTGGGATCCGGAAACACAGTCGTTCCCGGATGGCGACGAGGAAGCCGAAGCGTACCTGTCCCGGGAGATGCGCGAGCCCTGGACGCTGGACATTGCCTGACCCGTGGCGGGAGCGAACCTGTTGCGCGGCGGCCGTCGTAGGGGGAGAAGCGTGGGATGCGTAGCCAATCGATAGATACCAAACGCTCCATGACGCGTGTGTTGTGGGCGTTCGCGGGTATTGTGTCGCTAATTGTGGTGGGTTGTGAGCAAATGCCTTCGAATTCGGGCCAAAGCGGCGCGGAAGTCGTGCTGAAGCTCTACTTTTCCGGGGAGGAAGCCATGTTGCTGGAACCGGAGGAACGCGTCGCCGCCGCCGAAGGAGCTAGCCCGGCGGAGCTGGTGATTCGCGAGCTGATGAAAGGACCGGCGGACGGCGCGGCCGGTTCGCCCGTTCCGCAAGGCGCTAAACTGCTCGGGATAGAAGTGGTGGACGGCGCCGCCCGCGTGGATTTCTCCGCGGAGTTCCGGGATAACCATAGCGGCGGAACGACGGGCGAAGCCCACACCGTCTACGCCATCGTCCACTCTTTGTGTGAGTTGGAAGGGATCGACGCGGTCCAGTTCTTGGTGGAGGGAGCGCCTCTCGACACGCTGGGCCATATGGACCTTTCCGAGCCCATCGCGCCCACCCTCGGAGGAAGCCTGATTCGATGATACGACGGGTCATCATGAGCTGCCACGACAAGACCGGCCTCGT
>SLHB01000010.1 GCA_007136375.1 Candidatus Hydrogenedentota bacterium | reverse complement strand
GCGGTACTTGGTGATGCTCGTCACGATCCGGTTGACGCTGGGGTTGTCGTTGGTGATGCGGACTGCGGCCAGATGCGTGCCGCCGCCGCGGCCGCTATCGCGATCAGTGAAGAAGAGGGCTCGGCTGTTCACGGTCAGGTTGCCGTAGTTGCCGGACGGCAACGGCAGGGCATGGACCCGCCGCTCCATACCGTCGAACTCGATGATCGTGCGCTCCTCCTCCTCAGCTTCCTCCTCATCGCCGTTGGCGTCCTCGTCTTTTTCTTCCTTGGCCTCGGTGTCCTTGTCCTTCTCGTCCTTGCGCGCGTCCTCCTTCTCCTTCTTCCCGTTGTCCCGATCCTTGTCCTTGTCCTCCTCCTTATCATTGTCGCCGTCCCGGTCCGTGACTTCGATTGGGCCGTTGTCTTCGTCGTTGTCGCCGGGGTCTTCCTTGTCGCCGTTCTCCTCCGGTTCCTCCTCGTCGCCGTTGCCGTTCTCCTCTTCCTCGTCCAAGTCCATCAACTCATCGTCGGGCTTGAAGGGGGACCGGAGGCCGCTTTGCAAGGCCACCTTGTAAATCCGCATGACCTCGTCGAAGTAGGGTTCGGGCTGACGGGGACCCCAGGGATGGGTCACCAAGGAACGCAAATCCCGGTCGCTGAGGAAGTACAGCCACTCGCCATCAGGGTCCCACGAAGGGCTCAAGCTGTTCACGCGGTCCGTCGTGATGGCGTGGCTTTCATCGTTGTCCACGTCGTACAGCCAGATCTGCCGGTAGGTGTTGGACGCCGTCTGCCCGAAGGCGAGCCAATGGCTGCACGGGGCCCAGGCGAGGTCGCCCACGCCCTGCTGATTGGTGGACGCCTTCTTCTTCTCGTCCGTCTCTAGTTCCATCACCCACAGGCGCCGCTCCCGGTCCGTGTAGGCGATGCGCTTGCCGTCCGGGGACGGATACGCCTGGAAGCGGATCGTGGAGCCATCGTCCGTAATCGCCTCCGGCTCGCCGAGGCCGCGGACGGGCAGGGTGTGGAACTCCAGCTCGCCCGTCTTGTCGGAAAGGGCCAGCAAGGTTTCGCCATCGGGCATGAATACGGCGTCCCGGTAGCGCACGCCCTCCTCGCGGGAGGCGCGGACGATCCGTCCCTGGCCCGCCGGCGCCACGAAGACGCGGCCGCGCAGCGTCAGCGCCACGCTCTCGCCGTCGGGGTGGATATTCGCGGAGGAGAAGTAGCTCATGGGATTGCCGACCCACCGCTCCCGCAGTTGATCGAAATCCGAGACGAGCTCAATGGGGATCACGCGATCCCAGCGCGTGTCCAGGTCGAGGAGGTGAATGTCCGCGCCCCGTTGATAGGCCACCCGGCCCCCGGAAATGGACGCCTGGCGCACGTCCCACCGCTCGTGAAAGGTGAGTTGGGCCTTGTCGCCGCCATCTGGCTTCATGGACCAAAGATTCCGGGTCCCGCTGCGCTCCGAGATGAAGTACACCCGGCCATCCCACCACATGGGATTGTAGTGCTCGCCGGGGTGATCCTCGGTAAGGTTATCCGCTTCCTTCCCTTCTCCGTCAAAGCGCCAGATGTTCCGGGCGCGGCCGCCCTCGTAGTTGCGGGTGGAGCTGCTCTGCCGCGACGGCCGCACGAAGAAGAGGCGCTCGCCCCGGTCATCGTAAACCCCGTCCGCCGCTTGGCTCAGGGGGAGAATGTCATGCTCCGTGCCGTCTCGGGAGACGGCGGCGAGTTGACTGCGGGGCAGCGTGCTGTACTGGGAGGTCGTGTACACCACCCGTCCATCAAGCGTCCACGACACAGGAACGGACGCGTTTGGTTCGAAGGTAAGCCGCTCCGGCCGTCCCCCTTCGATGGGAATGACGAAAGTCTCAACGGGGCCTTCATATTCCGCCGCGAAAGCCACGTAGTTGCCGCAGACCGATATGCGGGGCGCGCGCTCCTTGCCGGTGTGGGCCGTGAGCCGCTGCGCGGGGCCTCCCTCCACGTCGACTCTCCAGAGGTCCCCCTCCGCGACGAACACAAGCGTATCGCCATGAAGCGCTGGATCCCGGAAGAACCCAAGGCGCTCTTGGCCCGCCGCGGGCAGCACGATGAGCATCGCCATCAACCAAACAAACCACCGCATTCCTACTGTCCTCCGTGTACGAGTGCGTTGAATGATTCCGCGCGAGGCGGCAGTCCGCCCATTCCGCGAAGAGGCATCATAGCCAGGATACGGCGCCAACACAACCTGTAGCCTGGCGGGGTGGCGCCGTCACTGATTGGGATAGATTCGGAAGTATATAAATTTGACCAATTATCCGCTAATGCGCTAGGATTTGCGTTAAAATAGTTGATACAAGAGCCAAAATTGTTTGTAATAACGATAAAGGAACAATGACATGCTTCATCTATCCCGCTCCGCCGCCCACGCCCTGTTGACGCTGTGTGCGGGAATGGCGCATGCCCTCCCCGCCGACATCAACGGCGACGGCCAAGTCTCGGCCGTGGACGTGCAATTGGCCATCAACGCCGCCTTGGGCGTCTCCATCGATCCTCATCCATCCTCCGCGGCCGATGTCACGGGCAACGGCCAGGTGGACGCGACGGACGTGCAAGTCACCATCAACTACGCCCTGGGCATCCTGCCCTTCGAACCGCCGGAGGCCGGACTGGACATTGGCGCCCCAGGCCAGATTCCCGTGGGCGAGCCCTTCACGGTTACAGTGAATGTCGCGGATAACGGCCAACCCCTGGCTCATGTGGCGGTCGCCCTCTCCGCCGATCCGGACATCCCTGGTCTGCAAGACGGGGCCCGGAGCATTACCCGCGCCAGCGGGGAGGCCGTGTTCAGCGGGTTGTCCCTGTCCGAACCGGGCGAGTATGAAATCACGGCCGCGACGGGCCAAACATCCACCACGGCGACGTTGACCGGCCTTCCCTCCGGCGCGGCGTCCGAAACCGGCGTGCTTCATCCCGGCGAATTCACCAACTTCGAGGGCGGACTCATGGTCGGCGCCCATCCCCACGCCATCGAGGAGCCCCTGGAGGTCGAGGTGGAGTGGTTCGACCCTGCCGCATACCCGGAATTCGCCGCCAAGAACGACCACTTCCGAGCCATGGAGCGCTTCATCAAGATTACGGCCACCAACCTGGATGAAGAGGCGCCCTTCGCCGCCGCCCGAATTGGCGCCGCCTTCATCGTCGCCGTTCCGGTTCCCGAACATTTCGACACGGGCTACCTTGTACCCGTCGGTTTTGACTACGGCGATTTCGCCATGGACCATGGGGACGGAGACTTCATCGACAAGTGGCTGGAGATAAGCGGCGTATTCGATCCCGACCACCGGCTGTTCCTCGCCGATGTTCCCTTCATCGGAGGGCCGGCCTACCCCACGCGCCTGGGCGTCGTGGAACACATCGCGCTGGAGACGGAAGCCTCGGGGCCCATCCTGGATTGGCTGATCGCCGAGCGTTTTCCCGAGGCCGAGCAGGTCCGGGAGCCTCGGGATCTGCCCCCGTGGCAAATCGGGTTGAACGCCGCCGAAGGCGGGCCAGCCAAGAGCGTGGATGTCAGCTTCGACGTCCAATGCAGGCTCGGCTTTGTCGACGGGCCTCCAAATCAGTTCCTGCAGTACGACACCGCGCGTTGCGAGGAGGAGGCCATCATTGACGTCTTGGAGCACATAGAGGCCGAACTGCTGGTCGCGAACGGGGCATATAGAGGCCTTGAAGGAAATCCTTTCCCGCAGCTTTCGATTGGGAACACCGAAGGTCATCCCCAATTTCCGACTGCCGTCACGCTCAAATATCAGCTCAACGACGAATACTCCCGCTGGACATGTGGGCGCGGCATCGCCGGCCAGTTCCGTCCTTGGGGCACGGCCTTTACCTGTCTACACGCCGCGGGCGACCTCGAAGGCGGCAGCTACGACGACCTCGACCAAGCGGGGCGCACCACGAGGCATGAACTCTTCCACGCCATCCAGTACGACTACTACACGCTTACTCCAAACTTCTGGGTCGTGGAGGGTACCGCGAGGCTAGCCGAGGACGCCCAGGACGAGGACATCGGTTTGGCCATCAGCACTCATTCGTCGCGGCACAGGAAGGTGGACCTGTCTCTGCTCGAACGATCAGGACCAGACGATACACGGCGAAACCGGTACGAAGCGGAATTCTTCTGGTTTGACCTCCTGAAACGCTCGGGCCTGGACGAGCTCGAAAACCTCGGCCTCGTGTTTCAGGAAGGTGTCAACACCCGTAACGTTCACGATTTCGTCGTGAACCACACGGAATTCGACTCCCTTGGAGAGGCGCATTGGCGTTGGGTGCGAAACGCGGCCTTCGACGGCGACATCGAACTGCCGACGCGGTGGGGCGGCTATCGCTACACGCACCGCTGCGAACCGAATTGGGACGTCTTTCTCGCGAGTCACCGCTTCGAGTTGGACGGTCCTGTGACATTTACCGCCGAACTCGAACCACTAGCGGCCACAATGTTGGAACTAGAACTCCCGGCCAATACCGAGCACCACTATTACCAAGTAAGTTTCGAGACCCTGAACCCCGGCCGCTTTAATGCCCCCGGCCGTCCCGGCCCCATGACACGGCTCTACACCCAGGAATCGGAAGCGGATCCCATCACCGGGGATTGCCTGGAAATTGGCGAGAGCGTCATGGCGGTTACCCACGCGCCGGATGCCGAGGATCCGTCCTTCCCTCTCGAAGGGACCGTGGGGACCGTCGCTAGCGCCGCCGTTGACCCTTCCGCGGCGGAGAGCCGTACGCTGTATCTGCTCATCTCCAACCCGGACCGCTTCGACATCGGCGGTCCGGCCGAATACGAAATCTCGATCACCGGACCCCATTACGATGCGGGATCCGTCCCTTTCCCGGATGAGGGCGCGTTCCATCCCACGGCCAATGACTACCACGTCGAGCTGGGCAGTGATACCGGCGGTCAGATTGACGCGCTGGAAAATGACGAACCCGGCTACGGCGGCGGTGAGCTAACCGTCGTAGCGCCGGACGGCGAAATCCAGACGGGAGCGGGCAACACCGTGGAGACGGTCGCGGGCGCCTTCTGGTACACCATCGCCGACTCCGGTTTCGAGGGCGGCGACAGCTTCGAATACACCATCGAAAACGAGCACGGCTTCCAAGATTCCGCGACGGTGACGGTGACTCGCGACATTACACCCATCGCCGAGGACATCTCACGCTCGCTTCCCCTTGCCGAGTCCGGGCCTATCGAGATCAACGTGCTCGCCGAGGCTTCGAACCCCATCGAAGGAAGCCTCTTCATTACCCGGATCGATCCGGTTATAGGATTCGACACCGGCCTCATTCCGGTCTACGAGGTTCCCATCATTGGCGACGTCGAGATAACCGGGCCGGAGTCGGCGCAGGTCATTGAATATACGCCTGGACCCATCGAGAACATATTCCTGGGGTATGTCGACCGCTTTGTCTACACCATCGAGAACGAACTCGGCCTAACCGATTGGGCCGTCGTGACCGTTGCGCGGGGCGGGGCGGACGATCCGGGCTGGGGCGACGATTTCGAGATCGCGGAAGAGGATATCGTGGTTGCGCCGGATCCCGGCCAACTCGACATCTGCCGGGTTCACTTCAACGGTCCCGTGACGGCCTGGGCCGCGCGAGGGCAGGACGGCCTCCGGCGATCCGTTGTTGAGGGGCTCGCCAGACCCTTCCAACTGCCTGGGTTCGCCGATGGCGAGACGGTTGTGAAGAACGTGCTTTCGGACGGCGTGGCCGTGGGCTGGTTTAGCGACGACGCCGGGGCAATGCGGCCCTTCGCGTGGTCGGAAGGGGATGGCATGTTGGATCTTACTCCCGAGGCTGCGGGCGTGGACTTTCAGGGACGCGCGATGTCCATAACGGAGACGGGCCTCATCATCGGGCATATGGTTCCGATGGAAGGCGATCCCTTCTCGGTTCCCGTGTTGTGGGACGATGGCGATATCGTCAATCTAGGCGAGCATTTCGACACCTCGGCCGTGCCCACGGCGGCGAACGAACATGGCCAGGTCATTGGCGTCAGCGGCTTGGCCGATCCCGCCGCGAAGAGCGGGCTGGACGGCGCGGAAGCGTTCATTGCGCCACCGGACCCGCTGGACTCCTTCGGGCCTTCGGGTCCCGCCTGCGGCGTGGGTCCCACGCTGGACGATCAGTTGTTGACCCACGGCGCCGGCGGTTTCGTCTACACGCCCGACAGCGCAACGGACTTGGGCTCGGGCGAAATGACGCCGTTGGACTCCCTGGGCGGCGGGGCCACCGTTCCCCGCGCCATCAACGATTCCGGCGTGGTTGTCGGAAGTTCGCTGATGGAGCCCGGCGACACAACGGACACCCGCGAACAGGTCCGGGGCTTCCTTTGGGACGCGGAGCGGGGCATGGTTGCGTTGCCGACGCTGGGCGGCGCCTACGGCGAAGCCTTCGACGTGAACAGCGCCGGCGTGGTTGTCGGCGTGTCCGAACGGGCCGACGGCGAATCCGCCGCCTTCGTTTGGGAGCAGGGGATGCTCGTCGATCTCAACGATCTCCTCCCCAGCGGCTCGCCATGGCGCTTCACCATGGCCACCGAAGTCAGCGAAGACGGCGCCATACTCGCCTGGGGCTACAACGCCGAGATCGCCGACGGCGAGCTGTATCCCGTCGTCTTGCCGGCGCCGTCCGGCGGCAACGGCTGAGCCCCGGCGAAAAGAACCGGGAAACCGGCCCTATTGGCGCTAAGCCACTACATGTTGGGCCCAAGATAATGTGTTACACTTGGGCGTTATGGTGGAAAGGCGCGAGAAAACGAGGATTTCCAAGGCGCTCCCACGGGCGTTGCGGCTAGGTGCGGTGTGCCTGGCCGCCGCCCTGGTTATCGCCGCCGCCGCGTTCCTCCGGCCCGACCGCTACCGGGGTCTGGCGGAGGCGTACATCGAGAACCGGACCGGCCTTTCCACGACGGTCGGACGCCTGTCCGTGTCGCTGCTGCCGACGCCATGCGTCACCCTCTGGGATGTCCGCCTCGATGGCCGAGAGGGGTTCCGCGCGGAAGCCGCCGAAATCGTTATCCACGTGGAGCCGGAACGGCTGGGCCAACGCGTCGTGGAGATCCCCCGCATCGCCGTCGCCGGGCTGCGCGTCCAGCTCCCGGACGGCCTTGCAAACGCCGCGGACGAATGGGCCCGCATCCGCTCCACGCTCCAGACCGCGCAACGCCCCGCCGGCGCGCGCCGCCTTCAGGTCAACGTCGGCGCGGTGGAGGCGGCCGGCGCGGCGCTGTATATCGGAGACCGCGCTGAGACGGCCGTGCTTGGCGCCGCCGCCATCGCCGCCCCCTCGGGCGCGACGCGCAGCGTGACTTTCGAATCAAGCAGCGCGCCTATCCTCGGTCCTCGCGCGGCCATCCGCCTTTCTGGCGAGTTTCGGTCCGGCGCCGGCGGCCAGGCGGGAGAAGCGTCCGGCCGGCTTTTCATTCAGAACGCGGAACTCCTGGATCGCGGCCACCAGACGCACCTGGAAGCGGTCTTCAATCACTCCGGCGACGGCGGCGCGCGCGTCACGCTGACAGGCGCCGCCCAAGCCGCGCCAGACGCCACTGCGCTGGAGCGGGCGTTGGCCGGGTCTATCCGCGGCGAGGCTTGGTGGCATGACGGAACCCTCACCACCCACGACGTTCACTGGGACTTCCAAGGCGGGCGCGCCGTGGGCGCCTTCACCCGCCGCCCGGACGGCGCATGGGCCATTCACGCCGCCGAAGCCGGATTGAACCGCCACGGCCTGGAGGCCATCGCTAGCGCGTTCTTGCGGGCGGACTGGCGTGCCGGGCTCCAGGACGGCGCCTTCGCCCTCGCCACGGACATGTATGTCGGTTTCGAACCCGGCGGCGCGTTCCGCCCCGTGGCTGGCGCGGTGCGATTCGAAGGGTTGGATCTCACCGTGGAGGGCGTGGGCCACGCCTTCCAGGATCTGCGCGGCGCCCTGACTCTCGGCGACGGCGTCGTCCATATGGACCACCTGGAAGGGGACGGCTTCTCGCTAAACGGCGACGTCGTTCCAGATTTCGGAAACCATCGGGTGGCCGTGGATCTGCGGGGTTCCGTCGCGTTACGGCCCGCGCTCGCGGCGCCTTACATGGACGCCAGCGCCCTCAAGGCCTTGTCGGGGCGTGTAATCATTGACCGCCTGTCGGGCACGTTCGAGCAGGGCGGCGGCGCGCCGCAAGACCTGTTCGTGGCGGGCGCCGTCGAAAACGGCCGGGTTCAATGGGACAGTCCCTCGTTTAGCGGCGCCTTCGAGGCGATTTCGGCGGACTTCTCCACGGATGGCGGCGTCATCGCCGTCGAGGCAGCGGCGGAGCCCCTGGACTGGGGACCGGTGGCCGCCGCGGGCGTCTATGACACCGCCGCGCGCGCTTGGTCCGGCTGGGCCCGGGGCGACCTCAAGCGGATCGGCGCCGCGTTCATCCGCACGGACGCCCAGGCCCAATGGATCGGCCCGGCGCTTGGCTACTTC
>SLHB01000373.1 GCA_007136375.1 Candidatus Hydrogenedentota bacterium | reverse complement strand
TTTCCACGCCATCGCCTTGACGGATCGCGACGGCGTGTACGGCGTGGTCCGCGCCCACAAGCGCGCCAAGGAATTGGGCGTGCGGCTTATCACCGGCGCCGAAGTGACGCTGTTCGACGGCTCCACGCTGACGCTCTTGGCCATGGACCGGCGCGGCTACGCGAACCTGTGCCGGCTCATCTCCCGGGGGCGCCTGCGCTCACCCAAAGGGGTGAGCCAGGTGTCCTGGGAGGAGGCGGCGGATCATGCCGGCGGCCTCATCGCCTTGTGGGGCGGCGGAGGTTGCCTGCTCCTCCGGGAAGAGGAGCCCCGCGCCGAGGCCGGTATGATGAAGGACGCCTTCGGGGATCGGCTGTACGCCCTGCTCACGCGCCACCGGGAGTTCGGCGACGCCCGGCGCGAGCGCCGGTTGCGCGAGCGGGCGGCCCGCTATGGAATGCCCGTGACGGCGGGAAGGGAGATCCTGTACCACACGGCGGCGCGGCGGGACTTGCAGGACGTGCTCACCTGCATCCGCCACGGCGCGCCCCTGTCGGCCGCGGGCCGGCGCATTCGGCCGAACGCCCGGCACGGCCTTGAACCGCCCGCGCTTATGGCCGCGGAATACGCCGACGATCCCGAGGCGGCGGCGCGTACGGAGGCCATCGCCGAGGACTGCGCCTTTTCCTTGGATGAGTTGATCTACCGCTATCCCGGCGAACGCTTGCCCGAAGGGCTCACGCCGCCAGCATGGCTTGAACGGCTTACCTTCGAGGGCGCGGCGCGGCGTTATCCCGGTGGAATCCCTCCGGATACGCGCCGCCAATTGGAGAAAGAACTGGCGCTGATCCACGATCTCGAATACGACGGCTACTTCCTGACCATGTACGAGATCGTCCAGTTTTGCCGCCGGGAGAATATCCTTTGTCAGGGGCGCGGCTCCGCGGCGAATTCGGCGGTGTGCTATTGCCTCGGCATAACCGCCGTCGATCCCGTCCGCATGGGCCTGTTGTTCGAACGCTTCCTGTCCAAGGAGCGCGCCGAACCGCCGGACATTGACCTCGACATCGAGCACGCCCGCCGCGAAGAAGCCATCCAGCACATGTATCAGAAGTACGGCCGGGACTACGCCGCCATGGTGGCCAACGTCATCCGCTACCGCGCCCGTTCCGCCATCCGTGAAGTGGGCAAGGTCCTCGGCGTCCCCGCCACTGCGCTGGAGCGCGTGGCCCGCGCCGCGTCCCATTACGAGACCCCCGGGCCAGAGGCCTTCCGCGGCCTGGGGCTGGAAGAGAACGGGCCGCTGCTCCAACATTTTACGCGGTTGACGTGGGAGATCCAGGATTTCCCGCGCCACCTGTCCATCCATCCAGGCGGCTTTCTGCTGGGTCATGAGCCTATCGCGGATATCGTGCCCGTCGAAAACGGCGCCATGCCGGATCGCACCGTGATCCAGTGGGACAAGGACGACCTCGAAGAGCTTGGCCTCTTCAAGGTGGATCTCCTTGGACTCGGCGCCCTCAACGTGGTCCACCGCTGCTTCGATCTTGTTGAAGGGCATTACGGCGAGACCCATACCCTTGCCGGCATTCCGCCGGAAGACGGCCCCACTTTCGAGATGATTCAGGAAGGCGACACCGTTGGCGTGTTTCAGATCGAGAGCCGCGCGCAGATGGCGATGCTTCCGCGTCTCAAACCCCGCAACTACTACGACCTGGTCATCGAGGTCAGCATTGTGCGGCCTGGTCCCATCACCGGCGGCATGGTCCATCCCTACTTGCGCCGCCGCAATGGGGAGGAGCCCGTGACCTATCCGCACCCGATCCTGGAGCCCATTCTCAAGAAGACCCTGGGCATTCCCCTGTTCCAGGAGCAAGTCATGCAGCTTGCCGTCGCCGCCGCCGACTACAGCCCTGGCGAGGCCGACCAGTTACGCCGCGACATGGCCGCGTGGCGCAAGGCGGGGCAGATAGAGAAACACCGGGAGCGTCTTATCGCGCGCATGGCCCAGAAAGGCATCGCCCGCGAGTTCGGCGAGCGGGTTTTCGAACAGATCCGCGGCTTCGGCGAGTACGGATTCCCCGAAAGCCACGCCGCGAGTTTCGCCCTTATCGCCTACGCCACCGCCTGGCTGCGCCGCCACTATCCCGCCGCCTATCTCTGCGCCATGCTCAACGCCCAGCCCATGGGATTCTACAGCCCCGCCACCCTCGTCGAAGACGCCAAACGCCATGGCGTGATTGTGCTGCCCGTGGACGCGCAATACAGCGGCTGGGAATGCGGATTGGAAGCAGCCGGGGAGGCGGAGACAAGGGGCGTAAGCCCCTTGCCCCAGGACAATGGCGCTCCCCAGTCCTTCGCCGTCCGCATGGGCCTCATGTACGTGAAGGGCCTCACCCAGGCGGCGGCGGAGCGCATCGTGGCCGCGGGGGAAGAGAGGCCCTTTCGCTCCATTGCGGACTTGGCCCGCCGCGTCCGGTTGGAGCAAAGCGTTCTCGCGCGCCTCGCCGGCGCCGGGGCGCTGCAAAGCCTCCAGCCCGTCCGGCGCGACGCCCTGTGGGAAGGCCTCGGCTGCGCCAGCGGCGTGGAAGATCTCGCCCTTGAGATCCCCGAAGCGCAGGCCGCCTTTCCAGCGCTAGACGCGCTCGAAAGCATCGGCTGGGACCACGCCGCCACGGGCCACAGCGTCCAGGGGCATCCCCTTGCGCCCATACGCGAAAGCCTCTCTGCCCGCAACTTGCCCAGCGCCACCGAGGTGCGCGCCATGTCCAATGGGCGGCGGCTGTCCTACGCGGGTCTCGTCATCTGCCGGCAACGGCCCGGGACGGCCAAGGGCGTGGTTTTCATGACGCTGGAAGACGAAACCGGCTTCGTCAACGCCGTGATTTGGGAGAATGTGTACAGAAAACACGAACTCCTGGTGAAAACCGCCCCGTTTCTTGGCGTAACGGGCAAATTGCAGGTCGAATCGGGCGTCGCCCACCTTGTCGCCGAGAAGCTTTGGAAACCGGAGTTCGGCACGGAGCCCGCGTCCGCCAAGAGCCGCGATTTCCACTAACTCAGCGTGGAACATCATCGCTCTGTGCCTATTTTTCTCGAAAACACAAGATTAACGTGAAGTTGATCCTTGCGCCCTAAAGAGCTATATTATTCCACATAGGTATCTTACAACAATGAATCTGGGGGTGCGTCATGAAAGCATGTCACAAGCGCCATGGCGGCGCGCGGCGGGTTCTTGTAGGGATGGGCTGGGGCGCGGTGGGCGTGGCCCTCGCGGTTGTGTGCGTCGGCTGCGGCCAAGAAGAGGCGTCCGGCCCCGTTGCCGGCGGCCCAGGACCCCGGCAATTGCAACATCCGCCGGGCGCCATTACAGCGGCTCAAGACCTGGAAGCGCCCGACCTGGAGGCGCAGGAGTTGTCCGGAACCGAGCTGCGCGTGCCGGAGGACGCGCCCTCCATACAGCAAGCCATTGATCAAGCGGGTCCGGGCGACGTTGTGCGCGTCGCCGCTGGCGAATACGCGGAACGGTTGACCCTGAGGGAGGGCGTGCACATCCGGGGCGCGGGGCGGGACGACACCCTCATCCGCGCCGACGTCTTCGACGGGCCGGTTCTCACCGCCACAAATGTCCACGGCGGCTCCATCTCCGGCATTGGCGTGACCCATCTGGGCGAATGGACCCACGAAGAATTGTATGCGCTTCTGGAAGAAGCCTTTCCCGAGGACGGGGAAGAACCCGATCTGGCCGAGTTGCCCGTTCAACCGCTGCTGGCGCTCCGGGATAGCTCCATCCTCGTGGAAGACTGTTTCTTCTTCAACAGTCCGGGAGAAGGAATCGCCATTCTCGGGGGACAACCGCTCATTCAGAGGTGCCGCGTCGAGTACGTGCACCGCCGGGGCATCAGCGCTTCCGGGCCGGGAACGCGGCCGCGCATCGTGGCCAACGAAGTCATCGGCACGGCCGGGATGGGCGTCCGCTTCGGGGACGGGGCGGGCGGCGCCGCCGTGGAGAACACGATCCGGCGGACGAACGCTTCCGCCTTGCTCGCCGTCGATCCCCGCACCTCCCCTCAGCTTCAAGACAACATCTTGGAGGACAACTACTTCTATCCGTTGTTCATCGATCCGGAGGCCAGCCCCTGGGGCGAGGGCAACCGCTGCCGCGGAAACGCCGGTGTGCAAGTTCAATCGGTGCGTTGGATGTTCGAGCAACGGGACTTCGACGCCCTTGAACACTGGGTCCGGGACTTGCGTGAACAGGACCTGGTGACCGAAACGCTCGAGCCTTTGCTGGCCATATTCTACGAAGGGTTCATCATTCCCGAGGCGCGGCGGAAGGCCTATCCCGCCTCGGAGTTGGCGGTCGTCTTCGACGAATGGGCGACGGCCTGGCCAGAGAGCGTCATGCCGTACATGGGGCTTGCCCGCCTCTACCATAATTACGCCTGGGACGCGCGAGGCGACGGGTACGCCTACACGGTGACAGAGGAGGGTTGGCGGGATTTTCATCACTACATCGCGCTGGCCTGGGATGTCTTTGAGGAAGCGGAAGCAGCGGTCCAGGAACGCGATGGCCAGTTCTATACGTTCTGGGCCGACGTGGCCACGGGGCAGCCGCGGGCGCAGACGAGGGGGGCCATGTACGCTCCGCTCTTCGAGGGATTGCGCCAGTTGCTGTCCGGTCCAGCGGATCCGAACCAGGAGATCGCGCGGATCTTCCGCGAGGGCGCGGACCGGTTCCCGGGCTACCTTCCCCTGTACCGGGTGCGCGCGTTTACATTGCTGCCCCGTTGGTACGGCGGTCCGGGGGATGTAGAGGCTTTCCTCCGGGAGGAGGCCGACCGGCTGGACGGGAGCATGGGGGACAAGATCTATGCGCTGGTGACCACCTATCTGAGCGGCCGGTATGTGTCAAACTCCGAGTTCATGGAGCGTCACGCGTTCGAGTGGGAGCGGGTGGAGCGAGGGCACCGCGCCCTTCTTGAGGACTACCCCACGCCCTTCAACATGAACCGGTTTCTGCGGATAGCCTGCAACTTCCAAGAAGCTGGCGTCGCTCGCGAGCTGTTCATGGCGCTGGAAAACGAGTTTGATGAGGAGATTTGGGGCAATTGGTTTGTGTTCGACGCCTTCCAAAAGTGGGCCTTCGACGGCGCGCCATACCCCACGGCCAATCCCATCGCCACCGCGGCCGTTTGGCATGACGCGAGCCGTGTCGAACAGCGCATTGCCGAAGGCTACAATGTCGACGCCCTGGAGTACGAACTCTATACGCCCTTGCACGGCGCCACGACTCACGGCCGCCTGGAGATCGTCGAAGTACTGCTCGCCCATGGCGCCAGCCCGAACATTCCGGATCACACCGGGGCCTATCCCCTGCACATTGCAATTATCAACCAGCACTGGGAAATCACTAACCGTCTGCTGGAACACGGCGCGGAGGCGGATCGCCCGGGGAGGGAAGGCTGGTACGCCCTGGAGCTGGCCATTCAATTGGAGCGCTGGGACCTGGCCCTCGAACTCATTGAGCTTGGCGCGGATGTGAACGCCGGAAGCGAAGGCCGGACGCCTCTAATGCTGGCGGTGAATCACCGCAACTACGATTTCGTATCCGCTTTACTGGATCTCGGCGCGGACCCCAATACGGTCAGTGGCCAGTATGGACCCTTGCACCTCGCCGCCGAGTTGGACGACGCCGCGATGGCGGGGCTGCTCCTGGAGCGTGGCGCCGGCATTGACGTTCAGGCCAACGGATCGACGGCGCTGCACTGGGCGGCCCGGGCCAGCAGCCCCGAACTCATCATGCTGTTGTTGGAGGCGGAGGGCGCCGGGCCCAATATCCGCTCCGAATCCGGCGCCACGCCCCTTCACTTCGCCGCGTCCCGGGGTGACGAAGCCATACTGGAGCTACTGATCGGCGCGGGAGCGGATCCCACCGCCGAGGACAGCGACGGGGAGCTTCCAGCGGAAGTGGCGGCCGAACACGGACATCCCGCCGCGGCGGCCTACCTGGAAGCGCACGCGGGACAGGCCGCGTCCGCCTCCCCGTAACGCTGGCAAGGTGAGCCATGGCGGCGCCCCTGGGATTCTTTCGGTGGACACGCGGCGGTGCAGCCCCGACGCAGGGCATAGCGGCTTCTGCCTCGGGTCAGGTCCAATCGGGCCGTTGGCCCCGGAGCGCTTCCTCGCGATCACCCCAGAGTTTGGCCAGTCCCAGGGCTTCGAGGTGCTCTCGTCCGCTGAGGAAGGCGTCTCCTGTGCGGTTGAGCCATTCCCGGAGTTTCGCCTCGCAGTCCGCTTGGATATCGGCGTAGTCTGGGTTCTCGGCGAGATTGTTCAGCTGAAACGGATCTTCCTCGTTGTCGTAGAGCACCCAGGGCGTCCCGTCGCGATATCGGGCGTAGGTATAGCGGGCGGTGCGGACGCCGCGCCACTCTTGAAGGCCCTGGACCGCCGCTTCGTCCGACGGCATCATGTCTAGCAGGAAGACCGAGTCTGGCGTCTCGATGTCCTGTCCCAGAAGGGCGGGGCTGAGGTCGCGGCCTTCCATGGGCGGATCCTGTTGAACGCCAAGCAGACCCTCCAGCGTGGGCGCGATGTCGGCCACGCTGAAGAGCATCCCAGAGGTTTCCCCGGCGGGCGTGTGGCCGGGCCAGCGCACGATGAAGGGGATGTGTATGCTTTCCTCCCAGGGTTGTTGCTTCTTGACCATACCCTGAGACCACAACATGTCCCCATGGTCAGAGGTGTAGATAAGGATGGTGTTCTCGGCCTGATCCGTTTCTTCGAGCTTGGTCATGATCCGTCCGAGTTGCTCGTCCAGAGCGGTGATGTGGGCGTAGTATGCGGCGAGCATGCCTTTGACGCCCAGTTCCCGGTCGCGGCCGCCGATGGGCCGCTGGGGGTTGTGGGGGTCCGCGTCCTCGGGCGTGTTCGGCCGGAGTTCGACGTCTTCGGGCGGGTACTGGTCTAGATACGTCTGAGGTACCATGAAATAGGGGTCATGGGGCGGGCCCCAGGAAAGAAAGATCGCGAAGGGCCGATCATCCTCCGCGTCTAGGAAGTCCAGCACGAAGTCTGTATGCGCTTCCGGTTCGAAGGTCTCCAACGGGACCGGCTCCGGCTCGTCTCGAAAAACGAAGGCGTTCTCATAGTTGTGGCTGCAGTTCCACGCGGCCCAATACTCAAAGCCCTGACGCCGGGGTCCCGGCGGCGTGAAACGGTCCCGTGGGACGCCGTCGAGGTGCCACTTGCCCACATAGCCCGTGCGGTATCCCGCCTTTTGGAGCCGGTCGCCGATAGAGACCGCGTCCTCCGGGAGGGGCAGATCGTTCGCCAGCACCTGGTTCGTCAGGGGATAGTTCCCCGTGAGCAGCATGGCCCGGCACGGCGTGCACACCGGCGCGTTGGCGTAGCAATGGCTTAACCGGAGACCTTCCCGCGCCAGACGGTCCATGTGCGGCGTGCGGACCTGGGCGTTGCCCGCGCAAGCCATGTCCATGCCCCGGTGTTGATCCGAGAAAACGAACACCAGATTGGGTTGACGGCCTGCGTCCTCCGCGCGCGTTCCCCGGCCCAGGGCCAGCGGCGCCGCGGCGCCCGCCGCCGCCGATGTCTTCAAGAACTCCCGCCGTGTGCAACGATTCATGGTTCGCGCCCTCCATGCCTTCAGCAGATAAGCCCACGCGGAAGCGGGTGGATTCCGCAACGTTTCAATGGCGTGCCTACTCGCGCTGAGCAAGCTGTTCATCTGTCCTGGATAGCACTTGTTTAGCCCATTAGTTGTCAGCTTCCATTCTATACTGCCAGCCACGGACTTCCGCTGCCTTCTTCAGGTGCTTCGCCTTCTTTTCGATTTGTGAGCTGGAGCAATTATCAAACTCTATCACCGCGTGCTCCTGGAACGGTCCCGGGTCTGACACGGCAGAAAGCTCGTGCTTCTGGCACTCCGCCACTGTCACAGCCACGACACCCACTGACTTGTGCCCAAGCTGGTCAGTGTAGTGAGTCCACGAATCTGCCGGTGAGATTTGATCGCCGTCATATACCGACAGCCGATTCTTATCTTTTCGTGTCGGCTTGAATACTTGCGACGTAATGCGGCCAGCCTGGACCCATGACGGATTCACCTGACGAAGAAGCAGCGTGTCATTGGTCATGCCTCATCCCCTGTCAGCTGCTGTACCTGCTTCACGAGCCATTTCCAGTCATTGGACTCGTTGAGACTCAGACTCTTCGTGTTGTCGACGTCGGTCTGCAGGTTTAGCACGTGCCATTCGGCGGCATGGGAAACCAGATCGACGTCGAGCGACGCTTCATGGGACGCAAGGGACCATTCGGCGCGGATCCCGCCATCCTCCATCGGATAGAGGAAAGGCAGTGGCAAATCCTCCGGATATCGCTCTGCGAAGATACGGGAAAGCCAGTTCAAGCCTTCGTGCGGTGGTGCGACGCCTTGGCCTTCGAGCCACCCATTCTTGAGTAGCCGGAGCTCGTCGACACGAGCTGAAATGTCGCGGGAGTCAAGGATATTGACGTAATCAATAGATTCAAACCCAAG
>SLHB01000132.1 GCA_007136375.1 Candidatus Hydrogenedentota bacterium | reverse complement strand
CGCGATATGAAGGCAAGGAGCGGGAATGGCGGCGACCCTTAACGATTTGCAGAGAACGCTTCAGCGCATCGATGGCAAGGGGTACAAGGCGTATCAGGACATCGCGGGCGGGTACGACTTTGGCGATGGATTGCACGTGTTCGTGGACTACGTTCAGGGCGATCCCTTTGCGCCGCCCTCCCGGATCCGCGCCCGCGTGGCCCAAGAGACCACCCAACTCCCGCGGGAGTTCTCCGGCGCGGCCATCCGGCGGCTGGCCCTGGCCGATTTCCTCGCGCGGCAAACGCGGCGCGCCATACGCAACCGGACCGGAGCACGGCACGGGTCTGGCAAGAGCGGCTTGTTAACAATCGACGCGGGCCAGCAGGAGATCCTGCCGCGAACCGCCATCGTACTGACGCCGGACTACGCCGAAGCCAGGCTGGAGGCGGGCTTGCCCGCCGCGGGACGGAGAATTCTCGGCCGGGAAGCGGCGGATTTGCTCTGCGAAGACTTGCCGAGGGTGGCCTTCGAGAGCTTGTGCTGGAACAGCGTAGCGCAAGACGAGGCGCGCGCTTTCGTGGAATGCGCCGAGAACCAAGAGGCCATCCGCGCCGCCCTGGCTGACCTAGGGCTCGTGGCCTTCGTCGCGGACGGCTCCCTCCTGCCCAGAGAGTCGGGCGCGTCGGACAGGCCGCTGAAGCCGGGGGACGCCGTGTTCTTCGAGGCCCCCGAAGCGCTCGCGCACACCATCGACGTTCCGAATGAAGCGCGCCTTCCCGATGGCCGCCGCGTCCGTCAACTCAGGGGGATGGGGATTCCCGAGGGCGTAACGCTCATCGCGGGGGGCGGGTATCACGGCAAATCCACGCTCCTGAAGGCCTTGGAGCGCTGCGTGTACCTCCACATCCCCGGCGACGGACGGGAGTACGCCGTGACCCGGGGCAACGCCGTCAAAATCCGCGCCGAAGACGGACGGCGGGCGGAGCAGGTGGACATCTCGGCCTTCATCAACGATCTGCCGGGCGGCCGCGCCACGAACGCTTTCTGCTCGGACGACGCCTCGGGCTCGACCTCTCAGGCGGCCAACATCGCCGAGGCTCTGGAAGCCAGCGCCAACGTCTTGCTCCTCGACGAGGACACCTCGGCCACCAATTTCATGATCCGCGACGCCCGCATGCAGGCCCTTGTGCACAAGAACTTCGAACCGATCACCCCGTTTCTTGACCGGGTTCACGAATTTCACGAACGGCTGGGCGTGTCAACGGTGTTGGTCATGGGCGGGTCGGGCGACTATTTTGACGCGGCGGACACGGTAATCCTCATGCGGGACTATCAACCCCATTGCGCGACGGCGGAAGCCCAGCGCATCGCCCGGGAGATGCCGTCCAGCCGGGCCAAGGAAGCGCCCGCGCCCATGGAGCGGCCCATTCCCCGGGCGCCCCTCCCCGGGTCGGTATCGGCGGCGAAGGGGAGAAAGGCCGTTCAAGTCAAGGCGCGGGGCACCGAAGAGGTGGTGTTTGGCGAGGAGGCCATCGACCTGCGCGCCGTGGAGCAACTCGTGGACCCCTCGCAAACCCGCGCAATCGGCTACGCGCTGCACCTGGCCACGGCCTACATGGATGGAAAGACAAGCCTCGCCCGCGTCTTGGACCGGGTCGAAGCCCGCCTCGGCGACGACGGCCTGGACGCCCTCGCGCCCGCCAACCGGGGCAGCGGCCATCCCGGCAATTTCGCGCTGCCGCGCCGCGCCGAAATCGCGGCGGCAGTCAACCGGCTCCGCTCGTGCCGCATGAAGCAACGGCGGGATTAGGGCGCTCGCGCGGCAAACCGCGCAACCCCCGGGGACGGACGCCGGTCTAACCCCCGTGGCGCGCTGGCGGAAAAGCCCTGGCGCGCGGGGCCGGGGCATGCGTATCTGGAGGAAATCAACTGTGAACGGCGCGGATGCTGGAACGGAGACGGCGCCAGTCATCGAGCTCGAAGACGTGCATGTGCGTTATGGCGCCTTCGAGGCGCTGGCGGGCGTGTCGTTGACGGTCACGGGCGGGGCGGTGGGCCTGTTGGGGCCCAACGGCGCGGGCAAGAGCACGCTCATCCGGACCTTGCTCGGTTTCAACCGGGCCGCCAGCGGACGGGTGCGGCTCTTTGGCATGCCCATGCCCCAGCGGGTGCTGGAGGCGCGGCTCCAACTGGGATACATGCCCGAGCGGGAAGCCGTGAGCCCGTCGATCAGCGCGGTGAACTTTGTCACCTTTCTCGGCGAGGTGGCGGGCATGGATCGGAGCGGCGCCATGGAGCGCTGCCACGAGGCGTTGAACTACGTGGGCTTGGACGACGCGCGCTACCGGCCCATGGAGACGTACTCCACGGGCATGCTCCAGCGGGTTAAGCTGGCGCAGGCGCTCATTCATGATCCGCGGCTCCTCTTGCTCGACGAGCCGACCAACGGTCTGGATCCGGACGGGCGCGTGGAGATGCTGGAGTTGGTCCGCGACATTTCCCGCCGCCGCAACGTGACCGTGGTGCTGTGCTCTCACCTCTTGCCAGACGTGCAGCACGTCTGTGATCGTATCGTCATGCTGAAACAAGGACGCATCGTCCAGGACGGCTCGGTGGAGGCATTGACCGCGCCGCGGCCGGGCGAGTACGAGATTCGCGTTCGCGACAACAGCGAGGCCTTCCGCTTGGGCTTGGAGGCCGCGGGCTGCCGCTGTATTCCGCAGCGGGACGGGCTCCTTCACGTCACGGCGCCGGCGGAGATGGACGCATCCGCCCTGTTCGGCGCGGCGCGCCGTCTGGGCGCGCAGATCCGCCACTTCGCCCCGGCGCGGAACAGCTTGGCCGAGGCCTTCCTCGAAGCCATCGGGAGCCCGTGAGGCCATGCCGGTTTACGAACGGACCTACCGGGCCTATGATGGGACGCTGCGCCGCGGATTCCGCTGGGCCATCATCACGCGGCAGGATCTGCGGGTGCTTTCCCGGTTCAAGTTGGTCCAGGCCTTTTTCCTCTTGGGGCTGCTGCATACGCTTATGCGGGTGCTCCACATCGCCGCCTACAACATTGCGCAGCAGGACCCCACGAACCCGTTGGCCATGGCCGTGCGCGAATTTCAATTGCTCGCGGTGGACGCGCAATTGTTCGCGGGATTCCTGCAATGGCAGTGGTTTCTCGTGCTTGTCACCCTGCTTCTCGCGGGATCCGGCGCGGTTTCCAACGATATCCGCAACCATCTAATGGATCTGTACTTTTCCAAACCCCTCTCCTGGCGGGACTACGCCTTGGGCCGGTTTATGACGCTGACCGCTCTCGGGCTGGCCCTCACCGCGGCGCCGGCCCTGTTTCTGCTGCTGATCCACCTGCTCATGGAGCCGGGCTGGGAGCGCTGGGCGGAATCGGCCTGGCTGGCGGGCCCCATCGTGGCCATGTCGCTGTTGTACACGGCGCCCATCGCCCTCGTCGTGCTCGCGGCGTCGGCGGCGCTGGGGCATCAAACCTACGCGGGCGCGGCCGTCGTTATCCTCGTGTTGCTCAGCGGGGTCATCCACGGATACGTCTCGGCCTTGACGAGCATGGACGGGGCCTACACGGCCTACTACGCCCTCTCCACGCCCACGGCCGTGAACTACCTCGGGGAATGGATTTTCCGCGCCCCATCCCACGGCTACGACGTCGGCTTGCTGCCCGCATGGGCGTCGGTGTTGGCCGTTTGCGCCATCGCCGGGTTTGTCTTTGTCCGCCGCGTCCGCCGAAGCGAGATCGCCCCATGAGCGCGGCGCCGGCGATTCATGCGGAGGCCCTGTCGAAGTGGTTTGGCGAAGTGATCGCCCTCAACCACATGACCGTGAACATCGGCTGGGGCGTGACGGGGCTCCTCGGACCCAACGGCGCGGGCAAGAGCACCTTCTTGAAACTGCTTCTGGGCCTGCACGGGCCGAGCCGCGGCCGCATCGCCGTATTGGGCGAGACGCCCCGCAACAATCTCGGCGTGTTGCGGCGGCTGGCCTACTGTCCGGAGACCGATCACTTCTTCGACGGCATGACGGGCCTGGACTTCGTGTATTGGCTCAACCGGCAATGGGGCATGGACGCGGCGGCGGCGCGGCGCCGGGCGGAGGCGGCGTGCGAGCGCGTGGGGATGGCGGAGCGAATGCGCGGCCGCATCAGCCGCTACAGCAAGGGGATGCGGCAACGGATCAAGATCGCCCAGGCCCTCGCCTTGCCGGCGGACGTCCTGGTCTTCGACGAGCCCATGTCGGGCCTCGATCCCCAGGGACGGGAGGAGATGTCCGCCCTGTTGCGCGGCCTCGGCGACGACGGAAAGGCCGTCATTATCTCCAGCCACATTCTCCACGAGATCGAGCGCGTCACGGACAGCGTCGTGCTGCTCCACCAGGGCAGCCTGCTCGCAGAGGGACGCGTCCGGGAGATCCGGGATCTCATCGACCGGCGTCCCCACACCATCGCCGTGGAATGCGGCGACGCCCGGACCTGGATGGCGCGCATCGCGCAGGAGCCGGGCGTGCTGGAGTTGTCCCTGCAAGACAGCGGCTTCACCGTCCGCACGGCTGAGCCCAACGGCTGTTATGAACGCCTAAACCGCATGGCCGCGGACGAGGGCGCGCCCATCACGGGGATCCGCTGCGCCGACGACAATCTTCAGGCCGTCTTCGACTACCTCGTCGGCCGCTGACGGGCGCGTCTCGCTGGCCCGCGCGGGGGCCCTCGCCTTTTGTGTTCGGCCAGGGCGCTGGCTATAATCCCGCCTCAACCATCGGGGAGCCTGGGGAGGGAGCATGACGTCACGGGAAGCGCCGCGCGCGCTCATAACAGGAATCACGGGGCAGGACGGCTCGTATCTCGCCGAGCTGTTGCTCGAACAGGGCTATGAAGTCTATGGGGTCGTGCGCCGCTCCAGCACCGAAGCCTTTGAACGCATCGCCCACATCATGGATCGCGTCGAGCTGGTCCAGGCCGATCTAACGGACCAAATGTCCCTCGTGGAGGCGATCCGTACGGCCCGGCCGCGAGAAGTCTACAATCTGGCGGCGCAGTCCTTCGTGCCCACGTCTTGGCGCCAGCCCCTGCTCACGGGGGATGTCACGGCCATGGGCGTGACGCGCATGCTGGAGGCCATCCGCATGGTGGATCCGGCCATCCGCTTCTACCAGGCGTCTTCGAGCGAGATGTATGGGCAGGTGCAGGAGACGCCGCAGCGGGAGCAGACGCCGTTCTACCCGCGGAGTCCGTATGGGGTCGCGAAGGTGTATGGCCATTGGATTACCGTGAACTACCGCGAGAGCTACGGCCTGTTCGCCGTGTCCGGGATTCTGTTCAACCATGAGTCGCCCCGGCGCGGGTTGGAGTTTGTGACCCGGAAGATCACCCATGGGGCGGCCCGCATCAAGACCGGCTTGGACGGCGAGCTCCGCTTGGGCAACCTCGACGCCAAGCGCGACTGGGGCTATGCAAAAGACTACGTGCGCGCCATGTGGCTCATGCTCCAGCAGGACGATCCCGCCGATTACGTCATTTCCAGCGATGAAACCCACACGGTCCGGGAGGTCTGCGAGATCGCCTTCGGGCATCTCGGCCTCAACTGGGAAGACCACGTCGTGGTCGATCCGGCATTGTACCGGCCCGCCGAGGTCTATGAGCTTCTCGGCGACAGCTCGAAAGCGCGGAAGGCGCTGGACTGGCGGCCCCAGGTGGACTTCGCGGGCTTGATCCAACTCATGGCGGAAGCGGACCTCGAGCGCGTCCAACGGCGAATCCGCCAAGGACCGGACCCTGCATGAGCCAACGCGCCCTCGTCACAGGCGCCAACGGCTTCGTGGGTCAGTGGCTATGCCGAACTTTGCGCGAGGCGGGTTGGGAAGCCGTTCCTTCGGTGGCGGCGGCGCATCCCGCATGGCCCGGGGCCATCCCCTGCGACATTCGCTCCAGCGAAGCCGTGGACGGGCTCCTGCGCGAGGCAGGGCCGGTGGACTGTGTGTTTCACTTGGCGGCGGTCAGCTTCGCGCCGCGGGCGGGCAACGACCCCGCCGCGGCCTTCGACGTGAACCTCCAGGGCACGGTCCGCGTGGCCGAGGCCATGATCGCGCGGCAGCCCGGCGCGCGCCTCGTGTTCATCGGCAGCGGCGCCGCCTACGGACCTCCCCATTTCCTCCCGATCACGGAGGACCATCCCCTCGATCCCGGCGACCCCTACGCGATTTCGAAATGCGCGGCGGATCAGTATTGCGCCTTCCTCCACGAACAGCGGGCGCTGGACGTGGTCCGGCTGCGCCCCTTCAACCATACGGGCCCCGGCCAGTCCCCCGCCTTCGCCTTGTCCAGTTTCGCCCGGCAAATCGCGCTCATCGAACTGGGACGTCAGGAGCCCGTCATCCACGTGGGCAATCTGGACGTGGCGCGGGACTTCACCCACGTGGCCGATGTGGCGCGGGCCTATGTGCTCGCCGCGTCCAAAGCGGACAGCGGCCAGGCCTACAACATCTGCTCGGGGCAAGCCCAAAGCCTGCGCGAGGCGGTGGAGCGGCTCCAGGACATGGCGCGCGTCCCCGTACGCATTGACTGTGATCCGGAGCGCATGCGGGCCGTGGATGTCCGGGAGGTCGTGGGCAGCTATGCCAAGTTCGCGGAGAAAACGCGGTGGAGCCCCGTCATTCCCTTCGAACAGCTTCTCGCCGACTTGTTAGACTATTGGCGCGCCGCGGAGGCGTGACCGGGGCGGCCAGGCCGGCGCGCCGGAATGGCGCAAAACCACGGCGTGTTGGTTGTAAACAATGACCAACCGCCGGCGTTTTGGCCGCGCCGGGGAATAGGTTCTCCTGCTTTCCCCACGACACGAAGGAAGTTCTCGGAAGCGTTGCTTCCGGAGGTTCTCGGAAGCGTTGCTTCCGGAGGTTCTCGGAAGCGTTGCTTCCGGAGGAACAGCGGCACAGCCATGAAAGGGGTATGGGATATGCAAGTTGGACGGAGACAGTTCTTGAAATGGTCGGCGGCCGCGATGGCCGTCTCGTTGTACGGACCGCCGGTCCAGGCGGGCGAGCGCAACGGCATGCCCTACCGGAAGCTGGGCGACACCGGCGAGGAAGTGTCGATCCTCTGCGTCGGCGGCGCCCACATCGGCGGCGGCGGATTGAGCGACGACGAGTCGGTGCGGATGATGCGGACCGCCGTCGACGAGGGCGTCAATTTCTTCGACAACGCTTGGGCGTATCATGGTGGGCGCAGCGAAGAGCGCATGGGCATGGCGCTGAAGGACGGCTACCGCGACCAAGTCTTTTTGATGACCAAATCCACCAAGCGCACGGAGGAAGGCGCCCGTCAGGACCTGGAGGATAGCTTGCGCCGGCTGGATGTGGATGTCATCGACTTGTGGCAGCTTCACGAGATGGTGGACGAGGACGATCCGCGCCGCTGCTACGAGGACGGACCCCTCGATGTCGCCATCAAGGCCCGGGAGGAAGGCAAGATCCGTTACATCGGCTTCACGGGCCACTACCAGCCGTCCACGCACGTGGAAATGATCGAGCGGGGCTTTGAGTGGGACACCCTGCAGATGCCCCTGAGCGTCATGGACCATCACTACCGCAGTTTCGAGCAGACCGTGCTGCCCATGGCGGCGGAGCGAAACATCGGGGTCATCGCCATGAAGACCATGGGCGGCAACCCCAACAGCATCACCTCCACGGGCGACGTGAGCCCGGCCGAGTGTTTGCGCTATGCGATGAACCTGCCCGTGGCTTCCGTGTGCAGCGGCATGGACTCCATGGAGGTGCTGCGGGAGAACCTGGCCACGGCGAAGGCCTTCGAGCCCATGACGGAAGACGAAGTCGGCGACGTGCTCGCCCGAAGCGCGCCCCATTCCCAAGAGGGCGAGCTGGAAGTCTACAAGACCGTCTGGCATAGCTAACGAACTGGAACGCCCCGAACCGCCGCGCCCCGTCCTCCCCCTCCCTTGGCGGGCGGACGGGGCGCTTCGTTATTCGCAGCCCACGGCCGGGGAATGTCAGATGTGCAAGGGCCGTCCGTCCACGGCGAGGGCCGCCTCTTTCATGGCTTCCGCCAACGTCGGGTGGGCGTGACTGGTCAAGGCGATGTCTTCGCTGCTGGCGCCAAAGGCCATGCCCAGCGCGGCCTCCGCGATGAGATCGCCCGCGCGGGGGCCGATAATGTGGATGCCCAGGACGCGGTCGTGTTCTTTGTCCGCGAGAATCTTCACCTGGCCCTCCGTGTCGTTCATGGCGCGGGCGCGGCCAATGGCGGTGAAAGGAAACACGCCTTTTCGATAGTCCACGCCCTCTTCCTTCAACTCCTCTTCGGTCTTGCCCACGGACGCCACCTCCGGATGGGTGTACACCACACCGGGGATGCTGTTGTAGTCGATATGGCCATGCCCTTCGACGATGCCTTCCACGCAGGCCACGCCTTCTTCCATGGCCTTGTGGGCGAGCATGGGCCCGGCGATGACGTCGCCGATGGCGAAGACGCCTTCCACGGAAGTCGCGAAGCGGTCGTCCACCTCGATGCGGCCCTTGTCGTCGGTCTTGACGCCCGCAT
>SLHB01000404.1 GCA_007136375.1 Candidatus Hydrogenedentota bacterium | reverse complement strand
GAACCCACACCGCGGCAACAATGGTCTTCATGGGGACCTCCTTTTCCGGCCGGCCGTTCGGCGGCCTCTCCGCGATGATAGTGGGGCTTCTGTTCGCCTTACAAGCCCGCTTGTCCCTGGGGACCAACTTTACCCGAGTTTTATTTAAATCACACAAGTAGAAAATTTTTCTTGACTATCTACCTAGAAACTTCTATAAATCAAATAGGTTAAGGAAGTATGGGACCAAAAAAAGCGGCAAGGGACTCGCGCACGCCGGCTTGGGGCAGCCCGCGCCAACCCGGAATGCGGCGCAAACACGGGACGCGCCACACATCGACAGGGAGGTAGTCTAGCCATGAGCACAACAGCACCACGGGAGCCCGGCCGGCCCACGGAGGGCGCGGGCGGCGGCGGAACGATGGCCCGCGCGCGGCGCATGATGACAAGAACCTTATTGGGCGTGCTCGCCGCCGCCGTGTTGCCAGCCTGTCCCCGGCCGGAGCCGCCGCCTCCGCCGCCCGAATCGGCGCTGATGGATCTGGTGCCCCGGGGCAACCTCAACTACGTGCTGGCTACCCAAGCCGGCGCCGCTGGGGCTGGGACGGCCGGGCCGGCCAAGGATATTGTCTCCGTTCCGCCGATTCCCCGGCCGCCAACGACGCCGCAACCGCCCGGACCGGATCCCATCCAGGATGAACTGCCGGAAGGCGCGGAGCACGAAGACCCAGGCCGCGAAATGGAGGCCGCCACATTCACGCCGCCGGTGCGCTCGCGGCAAGAGGCGCGGGACGGTCAGCAACCCGAAGTGAACTGGCGCGTACTGCACTTTGGCTCGGGCACGTTCCGGCCGGACCCGGGACTGGATCCCGCCATGGCCGACGCCATCCGGACATTGGGCGCGGCGGGCCGAGAGGAAGTGTTCGGCTTCCTGCTGATGGAGGAGTACCTGGCCGAACGGCACCGCGAGGAGCTCGCTCAGTTGGGCGTACGGACCCTCGGGCCTCATGGCAACGCCCACAAGGTGGCCATTCCCATTGACGAGAACGCGGAGACCGCCGAGAAGGTGGCCGCCCTCGACTATGTTCATTGGATCGGGTTCAGTCCCCGGGAATTGAAGCGCCACATGGACCTGGATCAGTTGCTCGACGAGCGGACCCGGCTCTCCGCGGATCGCGTGCCGGAGCGGGCGCCGATGTTCCTGAACGTGTTCGACCTCGATCCGGATGGCCGGCTCATGGAGCACGTGCTGGAAGGATTGGACGACGAACTCCGGCGCCAGACGAGCGTCGGACATTTCGACGCCGACATCCTCGCCTACCGCGCCGTGCTTCCTTGGGACGCGGTCAATGAACTGATCGCCCATGACTTTGTGCTGTTTGTGGACCCGATGCTCGAGATTGCGCTGGACCCCGTGGAAGAACGGCAGAAGCACGACGAAAGCACTCCGACAGTGGGCGCCGACTACGTCCGTCCTCACTACAACGGCGCGCCCATCGTCTTGGGCATCATGGACACGGGCTTCATGGTCGGCAGCGCGGCCCCGACGACGCACCAGGACCTGAACAAGTGGGGCCTCGGCGTCAACTTCACGGGGGACGGCACCAGCGTCTGGAATGACGGGCAAGGCCATGGCACCCACGTGTTGGGCACCATCGCGGGGACGGGCACGGCGAACAGCCGGTACCGGGGCGTGGCGCCAGGCATTGGCAGTTCATCGAACGCGCGGATCCGCGCGGCGCAAGTCTTCCGCCTCGTGCCCGGCGTGGGTTGGCGCACCAACGACGCCATCGCCAACGACGCCATGGACTGGCTCGGCGGCCAGGCCGCCCACGTCATCAACTACAGCGGCGGCGAATCGGCCTCTATGACCCGCAAGCAGGACGCCAAGGTCTGGGCCAACCGCCAACTCTATGTCGTCTCCGCCGGCAACGCCGGGCCCGGCTCACAGACCATTTCGAGTCCGGGCAAGAACGCCCTTACCGTGGGCAACGTCCGCGACTTTGGCTTCGAGACCGTCGGCAGGATCTGGACGAGCAGCAGCCGGGGCCCCACGGGCGATGGGCGCATGAAGCCCAACGTGGTAGCGCCGGGCCGGTGGATCATGTCCGCCAACGCGGGCACGACGACCGGCTACAACGACAGCTCTGGAACGAGTATGGCCGCGCCCCACGTGGCCGGAGTGGCGTCGACGATGATGCACCATTACCCCGTCTTCCGCTACCGGCCCATGCTCACCCGGGCGCGCCTGATGGCCACGTCCATCCTCCATGACGACGACACCACCCTCGCCCAACGGAACACCTATGGGATGGGCCGCGTCTCGTCGTACAAGGCCCACTGGCGGCGGGACAATAGCGGCGGCTGGCGCGGCCATTGGAGTTGGGGCAATGTCCACTCCAACAACTACCTTTACCGCGACATCACCGTGCCGTCCGGCGCGCGCCGGCTCGTCGTGGCGATGACCTGGGACGAGCCGCCGGCGAGCGCGGGCGCCAGCCAGCAGCGCATCTGGGATCTGGAGCTGTGGCTGCAACACAACCCGCCCGCCACGCCGCCCTCCAACCCGTGGACAAACGTGCCGCCTTCGAACCGGCGCGCCTGGTCCTGGGTGGACAACACGCTGTACCTCATCGTGAACAACCCGGCGGCGGGCACATGGCGCATGTCGGCCGTGCCCTATGACGCGCCTCACGCGTTCTGGAGCGGCTACACCCTGCCCACGGGGATCGCGGCGGCGGTCATCCGCGGCGACGCGACGCCCAACATGGGACTGTCCGCCTCCGCGGCCACATCGACGCCGTCCGTTGGGAGCAATTTCCAAGTCACGACGACGGTCTCCAGCCCGTCCTACATCTCGTCGGGCGTGCACCTGCGCAACACCGTGCTGCCCACGGGCGTCCAGCTCATCAACGTGCAGACGACCCGGGCCGACGGCGTGAACATGGGCTTCGGGACCAACCGCGAGTTCACCCTGGGCGACGTCGTCCAGGGAAATAGCCGGACGGTGACGTGGACCTTCCGCGCCACCACGCCGGGAACGCGAACTCTCACGTTCCGGGCTTGGTCGGCGAACGGCGGCACACGGACCTCTTCGGTCACCGTAACAGCCAACTAGCGCGTGCTGGCGGGACACGCCCGATCCCGCCGACAGCGCCAGCAAGAGACGCCCCCGGGGCCGCGGTCTTCCCTCCACCGCGGCCTGGGGGCGTTTCCGTTCCCGGGGGCGCGTCCCCCTTGCCCGCGCCCCTCCGCCACCATTCCGCGCCTCTCTCTGGTCTCCGCGCCCTCACCGTAATTCCACGCCGTCTCCGCCATCCCACGCCGTCTCCGCCATCCCGCGCCCTCTCCGTCATTCCCGCGAAAGCGGGAATCCAGACAACCACGCCGCCCGCTCTCGTGGGTTCCCGCTTTCGCGGGAATGACACCAAGGAAAGGCGGGAACGACCCTTGGGAGAGACGGGCATAACGCACGCGGCCGGAACGGATTCCCGCCGTCACGCAAAAGACCAGAAAAAGACCAGCGGCGGACAAGGAGTTTCGCCGCGGAAAGGCCGTACTTTCGGGACGCGGCCGCGCGATAGGGCGCGGCGGAACGGGCGCGGCCCGGAGGAGGCGTTGATGACGGCGCACAGGCGGCAACGCGGGTTTGGCTTGCGGCTCCACCCCGCTCAGTTGGATGAAGCGCGGGCGGAGGGGCAATGGTGGCACGAGACGGACGCGGAAATGGCGGCGGGCCTGTTCTGGGGCGCGCGGCGGGCGGTGTTACTGGATTGGGTCCGGCGGCGAATGCGGACGCGCTTGGATGAGGCGGCGCGGCGGTGTGTCGAGCGCTACTACTTCGAGGGCATGAGTTGCAGGGCCGTGGCGGCGCGGACAGGCATGAGCCGGTCGGCCGTCCACCGGGCGCTCCGGCGGGGCGTGCGGTTGCTTCGCGCCGCCGCCGAGGCGGAGGGCGTCACGTGGGAGCGGGGCGGCAGGCCCCGGCGCCGTTGAGGGGACGCCTAGGATTCGGCGGGGCAGGCGCTGTTGCCGAGGCAGCGGCTGAGCCGCAACAACATGCCCGTGACGGCGTCGAGGCGCTCGTGAACGGCGGGATCCGTGATGGCCTCGCCGGTGAAGGCTTCGCTGCTGGCGTAGACGAAGCGGGGCACGATGTAGCTATGGAAGTCGAGCATGAGGCTGTTGGCGAGGTTCATGACGGCCATGTAGCTGGAGCGTCCGCCGGCGGCGCATACAAAGGCGACGGGTTTCTCGGTCCAGACTTCGCTAGTAAGCTCAACGAGGTTCTTCGCGGCGGCGCTCACGTTGAAATTGTAGACGGGCAAGGCAAGGAGGACGCCGCTGGCCTCTTGAATATGGCTTTTCAACGCGGTCACGGCGGGCGCTTCTCCGGCGGCGTAGCCGTCGCACAGGGGCAACTCGTAATCGCGCAGGTCCACGAACGCCGGGGCGGCGCCGAGTTGCGTCAGCCGTTGGCTCGCGGCGTGGGCCAGGATACGGCTCCGGCTATCGGGGTTAAGACTGCAACTGATTACACAGATAGACATGAGGTCTCGGCGGTCCGCTCCGTTTGCGCCGTCGCGGCGGGCGCTGCCAACAGTTCTCCCCAAAACGGGGGCGGGTGAATATGGACCGTAACAGCGCGGACCGCCGCAATAATCCCTGGCGGGGTGGGCTGGCGGGACACGGCGGCGGAGTATATGGGGGCGCCGGGGCCCGTTGGCCCATGGCCGGCGCCATCACCGAAGGAGAAACCGCATGCGCACATGGCTGGAACGGCTTTGGCCCGTCCGCCGCCACACCACGCCGCCGCCCCGGGCGGCGCCGTTGCCCGTCACGCGCCCTTGGGACGCGCCCCGCCCAGCCCTGAACGCCGCCGGCTTCATGCCCCTGCCCGGCGGCACGCCCTTCTACATGCTCCAGGTCTATCGCTTCTTGCGCGACGCCATCCCCGACATCTCCACCGCGGTGTGGACATGGAAGCGCTTATGCCAGACGGGCTACACGGTCGCGATCACCGACGTGTCCTCCGAACCGGCGCGGCGGCGGGCGGCGCGGCTCATCGCGGACTTGGACGAGCGCGTCAATGGCGGCGACCGGGGCATGGAGGGGCTGCTGGACATCTTCTACACCGCCTTGTTCACCTACGGCGCGGCGGCGTTGGAGATCGTCCTCAGCCCGGATCGCCGGCGGATCTACGACGTGGTCCCGGTCGACGCGTGGACGGTGCGGTTCAAGCGGGAGCGCGGCCGGATACACCCGTATCAAGAGGCGGGCGGAGCGACCATTCCCTTGCCCGCGGACCGGTTCATCTATGTGGGCCTCGACCGGGACGGCACGAACCCCTACGGCCGCTCGATGCTGGGCAGCATTCCCTTTGTCGTGAAGATCCAGCAACGCCTCATGGAGGACATGGCGAAGGCGACGCACAACGCGGGCTGGGCGAAGCTCCATGTGCAGTATGACCCGGGTGAACCCATACGCGGCGAGAATCCCGAGACATATCACGGCCGCATCGCGGAGAACTTTGAGAGCCTGCGCCGGCAGATGAGCGGTCTGGAGGCGGACCAGAACATCGTCACCTACGGGAATGTGCGGGTCAACCTGTTGCGAGGGGATCAGCGCGCTCAGATCTTCTACGACAACCACAAGGCCGTGGAGGAGCAAGTCATCACGGGAATGCGCCTCATGCCCATCCTCTTGGGCCGGAACTACGGCACGACAGAGACGTACGGCACGGCGCAGTTCGAGGTCGTGAACCGTCATGTCCAAGCGGTGAACCGGAGCGTGCGAGCCCTCCTTGATCGGCTCTACAACTTCGAGCTGGCCCTCATGTGGGGCGACGCCCGGGCCAAGACGCGCATGGGCGGCAACCGGACCGTGGACGTACTAAAGGACGCAACGGCGCGGGGGCGGGAGATCGCGAACGTGTTGCGCCTGCGCGACGCGGGTCTCCTGACCGGCGAGGAGGCCGCGGCGGCCTTGGACCTGACGCCGGAGGGGCCGCGGGGCAAGGGACGCCGTTGACGGACGCCAAAACCTTGGGAGCGTTAAACAATGCATCAACACACACGGGCGTTCCGCCGGGCGGGCCGGCTATTGGCCTTGCGGAGCGCCGAGGATCGCGGGGAGACGGCGGAAGCGGTGAACGCCATGGCGCTGCGCCCCTTGGCGCCGGAGGAGTACGCCGTGTTCCTCCTCGATCTCTGCCACAACGAAACGGACCGGCACTACAGCCGCTTTCCAGAGGAGGAACTGGAGACCATCAACGCCCTCACGCCCGGGCGGCCCCTCATGGAGCGGCACGACTTGCGGGGCTCCCTGCCCCGGGGCGTCTTCTTTCGCTCACGCCTGCACCGGGAGAACGGCCGGGTTTCCGTTCGGCCCGAAGTCTACGTGCTGCGCACGCCGGAGAACGCCGGGTTCATCCGCCACATTGAGGGCGGGGTGTACCGGGAAACGTCCATTGGATTCGCATTCCAGAAGCCGGAATGCGTTATCTGCGCTCAGGACATTCGACGGTGCGGGCATACGCCCGGACAGACCTACGACGGCGTGACGTGTCACTACCTCATGCGCGGCGTCAAGGAGGTCATCGAGGGCTCCGTGGTCCCCGCGGGCTCTCAGGGCACGGGGTTCGTCGCCCGGGGCGGCGTGGACGCGGAAGCGCCGACGTTGGCGATGGCGCGGCGCTGGGCGGATCCCGCGGCGCTGGCCCCACTGACTCCGCCGGAGCGGGCGTGGGCGGACGAGTGAGCGGGACGGATCACCCCCCGCTCTCCCCTCAAGGTCGGGACGCCGCATGAAACGGCGCGGCGGCTGGGATGGCCGAGCGGAATCGTGAAACGGGCGGACCGCCCAGGAAGGAGACGCAATGCGTGGATGGATGGGATGGCTGTGCGCGGCGGGGCTCGCGCTGACCAGTCTGGGGCCGTTTCCCCGGTACCTGGAGGAGCTTCGCATTGGCGGCGGCTACGGATCGCCGGGGGGCGGCGCGGATTTCGCCCGGGACGGCGGCGTTTGGACGGACGGGGACGTGCTCGTCGGCGGTGATATGACCGTGGAGGGCGCGCTGAACGCGGACATGGCCGGCGCCGGGCCCCATCTGCTTCTCGGCGAAGCGGGACAAGACCGGGGCGTCCTCGAAGTGGCCCATGGAGCTGGGAACGCGGCGCCGGGCGCGATCACGCTGCGGTCGCCGGACGGATCGGCCTGGCGTCTGTTCGCGTCGGACGACGGCGTGATCCGCGTGACGGACGCGCTGCCCGCCTCGAACGACGACGGGGTACCCGTGGGCAGCCAATTCTGACGGGGCCGGCCGAGAGCGCCGCTCACAACAACGAACGAGGAGGTCTATGTACTGGGAACTCACGATCACGCCTTTGGAAGACGGGACCCCCACGGACACGGACTCCGCGGCGGGCCGCTTCGTGTTGCACCGGCGCCACGGCGGCGAAGGGACGCGCCTGGATCTGCGCTTGGAGCATGGCAGTCATTGTGTGGGCTGGCGTCTCGACGGCGCTGAACTGCCAGAGCGTTGCTGGGCGGTGGAGAAGGCGCCCCATCCCCTGCGCTGGCTGGAGGATGACGGCGGCGCGGCCCGGCGCGACAGCGGCGTCTATCACTGGGAGGACGAAAGCGGCGGCGGCCGGCGGATCGTGCTCCATGGCGCGGCGGGTTCGACGGAAATCCGCGCCCGGCGGATGCCCGCCCTGCCGCCCCGGACGATGGAAGCCGTCACGGCCTTCCTCGACAGGCACGGCTTGGCGGCGGCGCGGATCCCGGAGCTGTTGGAGGACGGACGCGAGGCGCGGCAGCGGGCCCTGACGCGCCTGTGCGGCTTGGGCCGGGAGTTGGACGGAAGCGCCTTCGACGCGGCGCTGTGGCGCGACGCCCTGGCGAACGCCTCCCTCGCGGCCCTCCACAAGCATCTGGAGCCCTACGAACAGCGATTGGAGGCGCGGCATCCCCCAACGCCGGTCTCCAAGCCGGAGCCCTTGCCGGATGGGGACGCCGCGGACCGGGCGGAGATGGCGCTGCGGATCGCCCGGGAATAGGCGCCTACTGGTGGGAGCCACGGGAATACTCGCGGCAAATTTGGCGGCAATCCGCCGGAACTGAAGGAGACTCACGATGAACGTCAGCGAAATGGGCGGCCCTGTCTCGGAGCTGGTGCTCACATGCCGCACGGAAGACAGCGGCGAGCCGGAGATCGCGAAGGGCGATCCCCTGCAATTGACCGGCTCGTACACCGTGGCGCGGACCACGGAGAGCGGCGGCCCCCTCTTCGGCCAGGCCCTCCGGGGCGCGACGGGCCCGGGCAAACGCGTGCCCGTCCTTGTCAAGGGCGTGTGCGTGTTCAAGTACACGGGCGCCGCGCCCGTCGTGGACGGCGACAGCGGCGTGACGGGTTCGGACGAGCCAGGCATGGTGGAGGCGCCGGCCCTCGGGGCTGGGACGGGCTTGGCCATCGCCGTGGATGAAGCCGCCGGGACCGTGCATGTTCTGTTGTAGCCCCTTTTCCTTCCCTGTCACCCATACCCTGCCGCATTCCGCCGCTTAAAGGAGTTACGT
>SLHB01000529.1 GCA_007136375.1 Candidatus Hydrogenedentota bacterium | reverse complement strand
GGCGGGAAGTATTCGCCGCGGGTCTCGTTGGCGTACATCTTGAAGATCGTGCCGAACTGCCGGAGATTGTTCGCGCAGCTCGCCCGGCGGGCGGCCTCGCGGGCCCGCGCCAGCGCCGGAAGCAAGATAGCTGCTAGGATACCGATAATTGCGATGACAACCAGCAGCTCGATCAGAGTAAAACCGGATTTCTTCTTGGGTTGCATTGGAGAGTGTTCCTCCCTTTTGTCCTGATGCGTGACAACGTATCCTGGGGAGCTCATACTCGGCCCGGCCCCACCCCCTTTCATAAGCGTTTGCAAATGAGTTTGCGCCACAACGGCGTGATTTTATAACGATACTCTAACGATTATGGCGGCCAGTTGTCACGACATTTTGGAAAGAGTCTCTACGATTCCACAAACTTATAGCGCAACAAAATTCGAAATCAATTAATAGTATCGCCGCCCAAATTTTTCAAGATATCTATAAAAACAATAACGGAACTTAGCGCAGAAGAAGGGCTTAACATCATATTGTTTGATAAAGCCAAGCGAAAGAATCTATGTTGGTTTGCTCGTAATTCGGATCGAATGCTTTGTCAGATATCGCGGACTACGCCATCAAAAACGCATTAAACCCACTACAAGATTAACTTGGGAGGCGTCTGCCGCGCAGTCGCTCCGAAGCGAAAGCCTTGCCTCCGGGGCCCGGCGGAGTGATCATTTTCGCGGCCCCCGGAAGGGTGATGGGTTGCATCGCGCCCAATGTCGTGCTAGCATCGCGCCCACTCTTGTTTCGCGCGCCTTCTTCCCGCCCGCCGTTTCCCTGTTGCGTTAGACCCGGCCAGGAGTGTGGCGGCGCGGGGCGCCGGGAAGAAGCGCCGTCTTCCGCAGGCCGTTTTCGAGGAGACCACGGGAATGTCAGAAGAGCAGCCAAGCTACAAGTTGGGTACGTTAGCCCTCCACGCGGGTCAGGAGCCGGATCCGGCGACGGGAGCGCGGGCGGCGCCCATCTATCAGACGTCCTCGTACCAATTCCAGGACGCCGACCACGCCGCGCGCCTTTTCGGTCTGGAGGAGTTCGGCAACATCTACAGCCGGATCATGAATCCGACGGTGGACGTGTTCGAGAAGCGGATCGCCGCGCTCGAGGGGGGCGTGGGAGCGCTCGGGCTGGCGTCGGGTTCGGCGGCGGTGACGCTGGCGTGCCTGAACATTGCGAAATCGGGCCAGAACTTCGTTTCCTCGCAGACGTTGTACGGCGGGACGTACAACCTCTTCGCCCACACGCTGAAGGACTTGGCGATCGATTGCCGCTTCGTGGACGCCAGCGATCCCCAGAATTTCGCGCGCCAGATCGACGACAACACGCGCTTCCTCTTCATCGAGTCCATCGGCAATCCCGCGAACGACGTGGTGGATTTCGAAGCCATCGCGAAGGTGGCCCACGATCACGGCATCCCCCTTATGGTGGACAACACGGTCACGTCCCCCTTCATGTTTCGGCCTTTCGACCACGGCGCGGACATCGTCGTCCATTCCGCGACCAAGATCATCGGCGGCCACGGCACCTCCATTGGCGGCGTGATCGTGGACAGCGGCGCGTTCGACTGGAACAACGGGAAGTTCCCCGAGCTGACTGAACCCTGTGACAGTTACCACGGGATGGTCCTGTACGAGGCGCTTAAGCCGCTGGGGAACATCAGCTATATCATTAAGGCGCGCATCACCTTACTGCGGGATATGGGCCCGGCCATGTCGCCTTTCAACGCTTTCCTGTTTCTCCAAGGCTTGGAGACCCTGCATCTTCGGGCGCCGCGTCATTGCGAAAACGCGCAACGGGTCGCGGAATACCTGGAGCAGCACCCCAGCGTGGAGTGGGTCAACTACCCCGGCTTGAAGAGCCATCCCGACTACGAGCGGGCCATGCGCTACCTGCCGAACGGCCAAGGCGCCATCATGGTCTTTGGCGTCAAGGGCGGCTACGAAGCGGGCAAGCGCTTTATCAACAGCGTGAAGCTCGCGTCCCACTTGGCCAACGTGTTGGACGCCAAGACCTTGGTCATTCATCCGTCGTCCACGACGCACCAACAGCTTTCGGAGGACGAGCAGCGCGCCGCCGGGGTGACGCCGAATATGGTGCGCATCTCCGTGGGGCTCGAGGATGTCGACGACATTATCGCGGACATCGATCAGGCCTTGCGGGCCGCTGTCAGTTAAAGAAACCCGCGACGGACCGGCACCGGCGTCCCAAGCCCGGACCGGGCATTGTCCATCAGGCATGGTCCGCCGCCGCGCGTTCCCAAGCGCTTGCGGGAACGCGCCGCGGCGGGCCGCGTGCGTTAGTAAGGAAACCTGTGTACCGCCATGAGTGAGAGCGACTCCGTCGGCCTTGTCGACACCCACTATTTCACCTTTGCCGAGCCGCCCGGCGAAATGGAGCTGGAGTGCGGCGAAAAGCTCGGCCCGATTACCCTTGCGTACGAGACGTACGGGCAGTTGAACGCCGACAAATCGAACGCCGTGCTCATCCTCCATGCGCTGTCCGGAGACGCCCACGCCGCGGGTTACCACTCGCCGTCGGAGCGGAAGCCTGGCTGGTGGGACAATATGATCGGGCCGGGCAAGGGCTTCGACACCAACAAGTACTTCGTTATCTGCTCGAACGTGGTGGGCGGCTGCCAGGGCTCCACGGGCCCTTCATCCATCAATCCGGTCACGGGCGAACCCTACGCGCTATCCTTTCCCATGGTCACGATCGGCGACATGGTGCAGGCGCAGCGCCAGCTTGTGGCGCATTTGGGCATTGAGAAGCTGTTGACTGTCGCGGGAGGCTCCATGGGCGGCATGCAGGCCCTGGAATGGGTGACGCGGCATGGGTCCGAGATCGAGTCGGCCATGATCATCGCGACCACCCCGCGCCTCAGCGCCCAAGCCATCGCCTTTGACGCCGTGGGACGCCACGCCATCCAGGCCGACCCCAATTTTAACGGCGGCGAGTACTACAACGGCGAACCGCCCCGCACCGGCCTCTCCATCGCCCGCATGCTCGCCCATATCACCTACCTATCCGATCAGTCCATGCGGATGAAGTTCGGGCGGGCCTTGCGCAGCACGGACGAGTATCGCTACGACTTCAGCAGCGAGTTCTCCGTCGAAACCTACCTGGACTACCAGGGCGAGCAATTCGTCAACCGTTTCGACGCCAACAGTTACCTCTATATTACGAAAGCCATCGACTACTTCGATATCTCGGGGCCCCATGAGTCCCTTGACGACGCCATGGCCGCCATCCGCAACAAGGTGCTGGTCCTTGCCTACAGTTCGGACTGGCTCTATCCCCCTTATCAATCCGAACAGATGGTCTACGCCATGATGCGCAAGCACAAGGACGTGACCTACTGCAACATCCAGTCCGACTATGGGCATGACGCTTTCCTCCTTGAGGCGGAGGTGATGCGCAAGTTTATCGGCGGCTTCCTGGAGCACGCCATGGACCCCGGCAAGGTGCGAACGCCCGACACGCCCCTGGACGTGGATTCCGAAGCCGAGCATGGGCCGCCCGCTAAATCCTCCGAGAGCATCTACGAGGGTCACCGGGTAGACTACGATCTGATCGTGGATCTGGTGGAGCAAGGCAGCCGCGTGTTGGACATTGGCTGCGGCGACGGCGAACTGCTCTACAAGCTGATATCGCAAAAGCAGGTGGAAGGCATGGGCTTGGAGCTGGCGCAAGGCAACATCATTAGCTGCGTGCGCCGGGGCATCAACGTCGTGCAAGCGGACGTGGACAAGGGCCTGGGGGCGCTGCCGGATCGCAGCTACGACTACGTCATCTTGAGTATGACCCTTCAAGTGATCACACAGCCAGAGTTGGTATTACAGGAGATGCTGCGGGTTGGCAAGCGCTGCATCGTGAGTTTCCCCAACTTTGGGAATCTTGGCATCCGCATGAAGGTGCTTTTCGACGGTAAGGCGCCAGTCACCCGGAGTCTTCCCTACTCCTGGCACGCTAGCCCGAACCGCAACTTCATCTCCATCGACGACTTCCTCGACTTCTGCAGAACCCACAACACCCGCGTCGAGGAAGCCGTCTACCTATCCAGGCGCGACCGGTACATCAAGCCTTCCTGGTGGCCGAATCTTCTGGCCGAGGAAGCCGTCTTCGTGCTTTCCTCTTCCGGGGAGTCCTGAGGCAGGTCCGCGGCAACGCCGCCATTTGCCCTCGCGCCCGGGCCATGGTAAACTAGCGCCGCAACTGAGGGGCTCGTGTTCCACTCCACGGAGGGCGTTTGCCCCGGCCGCGCCGCTGCAATTCCCGCCGGACCCAACCCCATAGGCGTTCCGCATGTCTCCTAGGGACATGGCGAAAACGCCGGCGATTCCGTCCGCGGCGCCCTCGTTTTCCGGCCTATTCCTGATGATCCTGTTACGCGGGAGCGCCGCAAACAGCGCCCGGGCTGTGTCCGCGCGTTGCCTGTCAACCTTATGTGTAAACCCAGCAATTGGAGGAACTCAATGCAAATCGAACCTCACGGCGGCCGGCTGGTCAACCGGCTGCTTCACGGCGAGGCCCTTGAAAAAGCCAAGGCAAAAGCCAAAAACCTGCCCACCATTGATATTGATTCCTACACGGCCTTCGACGTGGACAATATCGCGAAAGGCATCTTCAGTCCTCTGACGGGCTTCATGAACCACGAGCAGACCCGGCAGGTCCTGGAGACCATGCACTTGGCGCCAGGACTCCCGTGGACCATCCCCATCCTCCTCGGCGTGGATCAAAGCGTGGCCGATCGGCTGGACCTTGGCGCGGAGGTGGCGCTGAAGGACGACCAGGGCGAGATCGCGGCGATCCTCCATCTCTCCGAGAAATTCTCGATGGACCACACAGAGATTGCGGAGAAGGTCTACGGAACGGCGGATGAAGCCCACCCCGGCGCGGCCTATACAATGGCCATGGGGCCGGTGTTCTTGGCCGGCGAGTTGGACGTCTTGAAGGCGCGGGAGATCGAGTTCCAGGACCATAACCTCACCCCGGCCGAGACCCGCGCCGCTTTCGAAGAGCGGGGCTGGAAGCGCATCGTCGCTTTTCAGACGCGGAACCCCATTCACCGGGCCCACGAATATCTCACGAAGTGCGCGCTGGAGATGTGCGACGGCCTGCTCATCCACCCGCTCATGGGCACGACAAAGAGCGACGACATCCCCGGCGACATACGGATGCGCTGCTACAAGGTGCTGCTGGAAAACTATTACCCGGCGAACCACGTCATGCTCTCCTTGATGCCGGTGAACATGCGCTACGCCGGCCCCAAGGAAGCCATCATGCACGCCATCGTCCGCAAGAACTACGGCTGCACCCATTTCATTGTGGGCCGCGACCACGCGGGGGTTGGCAACTACTACGGCACCTACGACGCGCACAAGATTTTCGAAGCGTTCGACTCCCAGGAGATCGGGATCGAGCCCCTCTTCTTCGACCACGCTTTCTATTCGAAACGGACGAAGTGCATGGCGTCCACCAAGACCTGCCCGGGGACGACGGAAGATCACGTCTTCCTGAGCGGGACCAAGGTCCGCGAGATGTTGCAAAACGGCGAGTACCCGCCGGAAGAGTTCACGCGGCCCGAAGTCGCCGCCGTGCTCATCGAATGGGCGCGCGCTCAGGGTTAGCCGCTTCAGCGCGGCGCCGGTTCGTCTCCCAGATGGCCGGCGCCGCGCCATGAGCCACACGGAGCCAGTGGGTAACGCAGCGGGAGTAGGCAGGGGATTGGCGGAAAAGGTTCTCATAATCGGCCTGGATTGCGCCGCGCCCCGCTTTATATTCGGGCCGGACGCCTTTGAACTGCCGAACACCCAGGCGCTCATGCGGCAAGGGTGTTGGGGCCTGCTGGAAAGCTGCCATCCTCCCATCACGGTGCCCGCTTGGGCGTCCATGTTCTCGGGCCGGGACCCTGGCGAGCTCGGCGTTTACGGGTTCCGGAACCGCAAGGACTACAGCTACGACGCCATGTTCACGGCGAATGGCGCGGCGATCAAGGTTTCGAGGGTGTGGGATACCCTCTCCCGCAAGGGACGGAAGACCGGCGTGCTTGGCGTCCCGCAGACCTATCCCGTCAAGGCCGTGAACGGCTGGCTCGCGTCCGGGTTCCTAGCGCCCAACACCGATGCGCAATTCACCTATCCCAAGGAGTTCGGCCAAGAGCTTATCGGCGCACTGGGCGAGTACATTCTCGACGTCCGGGACTTTCGCACGGACGACAAGGACCGCCTTCGCCGGGACATCTTCGCCTTCATGCACAACCGCTTCGATGCGGCGGAACACCTCCTCTCCAACAAGCCCTGGGATTTCTTCGTGATGGTTGAGATGGCCATGGACCGGCTTCACCACGGTTTTTGGAAGTATTGCGACCCAGAGCACCCGAAATACGAACCCGGAAACCGTTATGAAGACGTGTTCCGCGCCTTCTACGAGGCCGCCGACGCGCGCATTGGCCGGTTGCTCGAACACGCGGACCGCGACACCTTGGTCATGGTTGTGTCGGACCACGGCGCGAAGGCGATGCACGGCGGATTCTGCATCAACCAGTGGCTCATCAACGAGGGCTACCTGGTGTTGACGGAAACCCCGGACGGACCGAAGCGTTTCGAGGATTGCCAGGTGGATTGGTCCCGCACGCGAGCCTGGAGCAGCGGCGGCTACTACGCCCGCGTGTTCCTCAATGTGGAGGGCCGCGAACCCGAGGGAATCGTCCCGGCAAGCGCCTACGAAGACCTGCGCACGGAACTCATCGAGCGCATCGAGGGATTGGCGGGGCCCGACGACGCTCCCTTGGGCAACCGGGCGCACCGGCCTTCGGACTTGTACCGCGAGGTGCAAGGCGCGGCGCCGGACCTGATCGTATACTTTGGCGACCTGCATTGGCGCAGTGTCGGCATGGTTGGCTTCGATAGCGTGTACACCTTCGAGAATGACACCGGACCCGATGACGCCAACCACGACTATCACGGCGTCTTCATCATGAGCGGCCCCGGCGTGGAATCCCGCAGCGAACTGAATGGCCTTCAGCTCATGGACATCGCGCCGACGGTATTGGCCGCGATGGGCGTGGACCGGCCTCAGGGCATGGGAGGCAAAGTCATCGCCTGACTCACACGGCGGCCGCCCCCAGGGCGAAGGAGCAAAAGCATGGACAGCGCAATCATCATCCAGGTGACAGGCGCGCAAGCGCGGGACACGGCTTATGTCCTGGTGAAACGGCTCATTGAGCGGGGCCGGAAGGCGGAGTTGCTCGGGCCGGAGGCCGCCGCGCTGCTGGGCGGCGCGCAGGGACTGAACCTGACGGCCTCCGTCCTCGCCCGCAACGGTGTGTTTCCAGTCGCGGCCGAAGCAGACGCGGCCTTGGAAGGCGACGTGCTGGAGTGCGCCGTGGAGGCGGACGACACGCCCGATTTCGCCGCGGAAAAGATCCTGGAGGCCCTCGCCGAAGAGGGATTGATTTCCAGCGAGGCCCCCGCGTACTCCGAGGAAGAAGAAGCCGAGATTCAGCGCCGCCTGGCCGATCTGGGGTACATCGAGTAGGCCCGTCTTAGGAAGCCGCCGCCACCGGCGCGCCGGCCAAATCGAGCATCTTCGCGGCCACGCGGTCCAAGGGCAACGTAAACGCCACGCCCCCTGTGGCGATCGCTTCCTTTGGCATTCCAAAGACGACGCAACTCGCCTCGTCCTGCGCGATCGTTGGCGCGCCCGCGTCGTGCATCAGCTTCATCCCCTGCGCGCCATCATTCCCCATTCCCGTGAGGATCACGCCGACAGCGTTCTTGCCCGCGTATTGGGCCATGGAACGGAACAGAACATTGACGGACGGACGGTGCCGGCTGACCAGGGGCCCTTGTTTGATCTGCACGTAGTACGACGCGCCGGAGCGCCGGAGGAGCATGTGGTAGTTTCCCGGAGCGATGAGCGCGTGCCCCGGCGTAACGGTGTCTCCGTCCTCCGCCTCTTTCACGGATATGGCGCACACCTCGTTCAAACGCCCCGCGAAGGCCCGGGTGAAATGCTCGGGCATGTGCTGAACAACGACGATTCCCGGCGCATTGGCGGGCAACGCGCTCAGAATGTGCTGCAACGCGACGGTTCCGCCGGTGCTGGCGCCGATGGCGATGACTTTGTTGGTGGTCCGGGTCATGGCGAGGCGCTGGGGCGCCGCCGGACGGGCCTTGGGCTGCAATCCGCGGATGGGCGTCTTCGCGGCGGCCTTGATCTTGTCGATGAGGGCGACGGACATGTCATTGACGTGATAGGCCGCCCCGGGTTTGCACATCACGTCCACGGCGCCGGCGTCCAGCGCCTCCATGGCGAGATCGCCCCCCTGGGGCGTCAGCGACGACACGATGATCACCGGCATGGGGTGATGGCGCATGAGCTTGCGCAGGAAGGTGACCCCGTCCATCCGGGGCATCTCCACGTCCAGGGTCAACACGTCCGGCCTCAGTTCGACAATCTTGTCCCGCGCCACATAGGGATCGGGCGCCGTCCCCACGACCTCGATGTCCGGATCCCGGGACAACTCCCGGGAAAAGATGTCCCGCACCAAGGCGGAATCATCGACAATCAGAACACGTATCATAAATGCTCTCCTT
>SLHB01000372.1 GCA_007136375.1 Candidatus Hydrogenedentota bacterium | reverse complement strand
GCGGGAAAGCTCTGACCGTGGCGCTCCATTCCGTGCGCGCACTAGGGAGACGCCCGCCCGATTTCACGAGCGTCCGCGCCCCGCCGCCAAGGTAGACGGTGGAGGACGTAAGCGACTTCTTTGGAGGGAGTCAAGAATGGTGGAGGTGAGGGGAGTCGAACCCCTGACCTCTTGTCTGCCAGACAAGCGCTCTCCCAACTGAGCTACACCCCCACACGGCGGGCGCAATCGCCGGCACGGGACAGGGCCCGCTTAGACACTCGCGCCGTTCGTATTGGGATTGTACGCAGGCGAAAGGCTCATGTCAAGCACGCGATCCTGTCCGGAATGCCGCCGTACGTCTTTTGGGGCCCGGACTTGTCCTGTGCAAAAGGGGCTGGACTGTGCCATAATCGGCGGGAATTGGCTGGAATTTCGGCGGGATCGGCGTTGATTTCCGCTTGAACCGACAGGGAGATGGACGGCATGGCGACGTGGGGCATGGGCCCGGAGGGGGATGGTCTTTCGCGGCGGCGTTTCTTGGCCCTCGGAGCGGGCGCGCTCGTGGCGGGATCCGCCGGCGCAGGCCGACTCCCGGACACGGCGCCGCTCCGGGCCGTCGCGGCGCTTAGCGGCGCGGCGGGCGCGGTTTGGCGGCGTCATGTCGAGTGGGCCGCGGAGACCGCGTCCGGCGTGGAATGGCGCTTACTGGAGCGGACGCTCGGCCCGGCGGCGTTCGCGCGGCTCGCGAGCGATCCGGAGGTGGACGCGGTCCTGGTGGCTGCGGACGTCCCCCCTCCCACGCCGTTGACGGAGGGATTCGTCAAGCCCCTGCTGTGGGCGGGCCCTGGGCGGCCGGGCGTACTCCCGGCGGGTTGCGCCGTGGCGCCGACGGGCGGCCCATGCCCATGGAGCGCCTTCGTGACGCTGACCTCGGACGGCGCGATTGGCCGGCCCTTGCGGTGCCATGTCCACCTCATGGAGGGCAGCGACGCGGAGTTGTTCGCGACGCTGCACACGCTCCAAGCGATGGCGGGCGGCGGGGCCCCGGTCCGGGTGGACCTGTTGCGGGGCAACGCGGCTTCTGGTGATACGCGGCCCCGCGCTCCTTTCGTGGCGAAGTTCGCGTGGCCCTCGGGCTTCACGGCTTGCGCCGCCTCCGGCACTCCCTGGACGCCCGGCGCGCCGGTGGTCGTTCGCGGGGATAGCGGCGTGCTCCGATGGGACAGCCAGGGCTTGCGCCACGAACCGCGCAACGATCCTCCCCGCTCCGTGGCGCCCGCCGGCATGGAGCGCGCCCTTCTTGTGGACTGGCTGCGCGCCGCCGTTCACGCCGCGGCTACCCCTTCGACGCTGGAGGGCGTGGCGGCGGCCGAGGCGGCCTGGCGGGCTCTGGACACGGCCATGGCCCGCGCCGCGATCGCCTAGCCGCGGCGAAGAAGGCGCTTCAGGGATCCGGCAGGACCTGGCCGCTGGCGAGGAGGCTTTCGCGCAGAGGCTCATAGGCGACGTCCTGGACCGCGACGTCTCCCCTGATGGCGTGGGCGGCCGCAGCGCCGGCCGCGTGGCCCAGCTTCATGAACACGGGCTCCATCCGGATCGAGCCGTAGGCGATATGAGTCGCCGAGACCGCCACGGGCACGATGAGGTTGCTGACGGCCTCCTGCGGCGGAACGATGGCCCGGTAGCTGATGGGATACGGCCCCGGCGCGCCCACTTGCACATCCCCCTCGTTACGCGCGTGGCCGTCCGCGTCCACATAGCGCTGAACGTTGTGACTGTCCATCTGATAGCCGCCCATGGCGACGGGATCGGGCGCGTCCGCGGCGCCCTGGACGACATCTTCGGTCACGACGTAGCCGCCCACCATGCGGCGCGCAACCCGAATGTACAACTGGGGCGGCCAGTGGCCGGCGTCTTCAAATTCGTCCTTGGCGTAGCCCCATCGGCTCGCTTCTTCGCGAATGTGCCGGGGCACGCGGGGATGATTGGCGAGGGTCCACATCAATCCCTGTTGATAGCGCTTGTGCCCCTCGTAGAGGCGCTCCCGCGTTTCGTAGTCTCCCTCGGCCCATGCATAGTTCCGGCCCACCCAGTTCGTCGACACCGCCCGGTGATTGTTCGTGTCCGTCTTCCGGTCCGGCATTCGCGCGGGATGAAGGGGCACAACGTCCTCCCCAGCTTCGAAGTTCCGGAAGAGCAACTCGTACTCCAACTCATCGTAACCGGCGGGCTTGGAAAAGGGGATCTGGTTCTCTTCCACATCGGTCAGGCACATGCGGAAGCAATAGGCTTGTACACGGTGGTCGCCGGCGCCCTCCGCGCCCGGTCCCGCTGGATCGACGCCCGGCAGCAGGCCGCTGTCCGGATTGCCGGGCTCCATGTAGGGGTCCACCCCGTCCTGGAACTGGTGGTTGACGGCATTGGCCGTTTGGACGCCGTTCAGCGTCTCCCCATGGGGCGCGTTACCCTCCCGGCCCACAATGTAGTCCACGCCCGCCGCCGCCATGAGGTCGCCCTCGTACGTGGCGTCGATGAAGACCCGCCCCTCAAAGGCGCGGCCCGACTCCATGACAACCGCCCTTATGGCGCCGTCCTCCATGACGACGCCCCGGTCCGGATCCAGATCGAGCCGCTCACCGGACACCACGGCCACGCCGGCCTCCGCCAGCATGGCGTCAAAGACTTCGCGCGCCACGTGGGGTTCGAAGGTGAAAGCCATACCGTCCGTCCAGGCCCGGGTCCACGGGCGATCCCGGCCAACGGGGAAGTACCATTCATGCTCGCCCGGCCCCATGGAAAGGTAGTCCGCCCGCTCCTCCCGCGTCCAGGCGCCGTCCGCGCGGTAGTGTTCGTACACACGTTCATAGAACTCCCGCGCCAGCCCTCCGATAGTCTCGACCGGCCCGGTGTCGGTTTGGCCCAAACCGCTGCTCGTCATGCCGCCAATGTGGCCGTCCGGCGCGATGAGCACGGCGTCATGGCCCATCCGCGCGGCCTGTGTGGCGGCGGTCACCCCCGCGGAAGAAGCGCCGTACACCACGACCTCATGGGAATTGGCGGGGTCCGGAGCGGCAAAGCCTGCAAAGGCAAGACCCAATACGGCGGCGCAAGCGGCGAACATGGCGATGGCCTCCCAAAAACACAGACGCCCCAGCGGGCGCAAAGGACGCGACGCATGGAGCGCGATACTAAAGCGCTGGAGCCGCGCCATCCCTTCCGGTTCACGAGACCGGGAGACGGGCGGCTCCAGCGTCAACCACTGTTTTCAATCACACGCCCCCCGCGCGCTGTATGAGCGGCAGGCGGTGCTTGTCAATCGCCGTTGTCGGGCTCGCCCGGCACGAAGGTCTTCCATGGCAACTGACGGTGAAACACGCTCATGAGGCGCGCGGCCTCCGAAATCGTGTTGAGCTTGATTTCAAGTCCTGTCTGGGCCAATTCGGGCTGGCGGGACATCAACTTCAGATGATCTTGACGGAGTGGTCTCATGAGGTTTGCTCTCCTTCGCTCAAAGGCAGCCGGGAAACCCGGGGGTTCGCCGGAGACTTAGAAACGGCGTCCGATTTGGGTGATGAAATTCAGCGCCTGGTTCAGCATGTCAATAAAGAAGTCGGCCTTCAACTCTATCCCCGTCTGGGCCGCCATCGGTTTTTTGGAAATGAGCTGGTGGTGCTTCATTGTGGTCGTTTGCTCCTGTTGTTCGCGGCCCGCGCGCAATCCCCATCATGAGGCAGCTCTCCGGCCCCGCTAACCCTCGCCAGTCAAGTGTTCGTAGGCAAAAAGCCTTGTCACGCGCCGATCCGATGCGTTTCCAGCAGGTCATCGCTGCAAGACGCGCCGAACGCCTCCGAAAAAACGAGCCGGAAGCGTTCTCGAGCTATAGGTTGCCGGCTCCCGGAGACCCCTTTCGGTCCAGCAAGCCGTCAAGCGCCGTCAGGAACTGGATGAGAAAGGAGAAGAGAACGTTGCGCTCGATAAGGTCTCCGTTTTCACCGTTCCCGTTGCCGTTTCCATTCCCGTTGTCGCCATTATCCCCATTGTCAGCCATGGCCACGGGAACACAGGTCAGCGTCTTGAAATGCCGTTTCATCGTATCCCTGCCTTTCGAAACTGTATAGGAAAACCAGGCGTTTCGCAAGCCAGGCTCTCCGGCCTCATGCCTTCCTTATTCGCCCGCGGTCCAGGACGGCTGGGCGAGCCGCCTCCCGTGGAGACGGCCAAGAACGCCGGGCTTACGAGCCCTCGCCCGCCTTACGGGCCAGCAATCCATCCAAAGCGAGCAGGATCGCGATAACGAATTCGAAGAGCACCTCCAGATCCAAGTCGAGCCCGTTGTCAGCGGCGCCCATACGCTCGCGGGTAATCGCTTTCATATGCCGTTTCACGATGTGATTTCCCCTTTCCAACCCTGCGCCAGCGCGAGCCTTCCCCGGCGCGTAAACCATGGGGACCCCACCGGAGCGGACCATCTTTCGTCAGTTGTTGTGCGCTCTAGGGTGACGTGGGCCCCTAGACGGCCCTGCTTAGTATACCCCGGGCGCGGCCCTTTGTTTCAACGCGCGGCCAGCAGCGGCCCGCCGGACCGGCTCAATCCTCCGGAGCGGGGAGCGGCAACGGCCCGAAGGCCAGCACGCCGCGGCCGCCGTGATCCGTGAGATTGCAGAAAGGCGCCAGTCCCCGGCCGTACCAGACATACGCCGGCGTTTCGGGGAAATTCTGCACCCAAAGCAGGACTGCATTGGGGTTGTCCGGGTCGATTTCCTGGCGAAAGATGGGGTGGGCCGCCTCGTGATCGCTTCCGGTGGTGATCCTAAACCCTGACACGCGTCCATCGGCCGGGGCGCGTAGCCCATCCACAACGCCTTCGAAAACAACGCGGAACCGCCGTCCTTGAGGCGCTGTCTCGGCCTCCATGGCCTGGGGCCGGGGCGTTCCGGGAAAGGCGTCCTCCCCTTCCATCCGGCGGTGCGCCACGTCCGCCAGCCGCGCGCCCAACACTTTGAGGCCGTCCACGCCCACGTGGATCCAGTCATCCAAGGGCAGGTCTATGGCCGCGACGGCGGCAACGCCTGGCACGGTTTCCTCTATGAGATACTGGGCGTGACGCACCGTGTTCCAGCCCACGCTCTCACCGGTTTGCGCCAAGGCCCCCAGCTGCACATAGTAGAACGGCAGTTCTGGGTCGCCCAAATCGTCCCGCACGGCGGCGATAAAGGCCTCGAACTTGTCCTGATACGCTTCCGCGCGATCTCCGCCCGTGTCCGACTCACCCTGATACCAGAGCACACCCCGCACGCTTCCGCCAACAGCGTCGAAGCGGCGGAGCATGGCGCCGTAGAGGCTATCGCCGCCGTCGTCCCGACGGGCGGGATCCCACTGGTCCATGGACGTTCCCCCGTGAGCGCAGGGAACCAGGCCCACGGGCCGTCCCGTCCGCTCAACCATCTCTTTGGCGAAGGTCAGGCCCAGGCCCGCGCCTTTGACGGCGCCGCTGACGTCCAGGTTCGCCTCCCGGGCTTCGCGAGCGCCCTCCTCGCCCCGGGGATTGTGCACGGGATCCACGGACTCCGCCCGGCGGTGGATGGGTTCTTCGGCTTGGCGCCAGACGTCATTCATCGCGAATACTTGGACGAGATCGTGAGGCGTCTCCACGTCCGTCATATTGCCGACGCCTTCCATGTTGGACTGCCCGGCCAGGATCCACAGGTCCCCCGCGTACACAGGCTCGATCGCCGCCGAGGCTTCCCCATCCGCCAAGCGGATCTCCACCGTGTAGGGCCCGCCGGCGGGAAGGCCATCCACGGCGGCGTTCCATTCCCCGCCAACGGCTTCGCCCGCGCCGGTCCAGGCGATGACCTCCGCCACGCTTGCGTCTACCACGCGCAACTCCACGGCGCCTTCCGCACCCTCAGGCAACGTTCCACGGCAGTCGATCGCCGCCGCGCCGTCCCCGTCTACTTGCAGCACCTGCCACGGCGCCAAGCCGTCTGTCACGGTCATGGCGGCGGGCAACCCCACGCCCCAAATCATCAGGAGGCTCGCCAAGATGAAAAACCGCCACGCCCTCGTTGCGCGCCTATTCATGGATGTCCCTTTCCGGAGTGTTGGTTGACGGAGCGGGTGGGCGTCCTCACGGGCGCGCTGGCCGTTCCGCGACGCCGCATTGTACGCCATGGGCCCCACGCCAGGAAACTCCCTGGCGCGGCATCTTCCGGAGTTGGCCCCGGCGAACCCCGCGGGCTATCATCGGGAGATTGCCGGAAACGGACGGCGACAAACCCCGGGCAACCCCACAGGAGGAGCATGATGCGAAAACACGGGAATCACGGCGCGTTTCCCCGCGCGCTCGCCCTAACAGCGGCGGCCGCCTTTGCCGCGGCGGCGCCCATGGCGTGGGCCGTGGAGCTAGACCGGACGCCCGCAAACGACGAGGTCGACTATGCGCCGAAGGACGGGGCGGAAACCGGCGCGAACCCGCCGGCGTTCGTCTGGCTGCCCGACGACGATGTCGAGACCTGGATCGTGGAGTACAGCCAAGATTCGGACTTCCCTGAGGACGGGACGCACCGGGCCGCCGGCCTGGACATGACCGTCCATGTGCCCGGAGAGACCTTGGCGCCCGGCGAATGGCGCTGGCGCTACGGTTACGAAGGCGAGGACGGCGAGGTGTTCAGCCAGACGCGGTCGTTCACCATTCCGGAGGACGCCACGGCCTTCCCCTTCCCGTCCATGGACGCCGTGTCCGCGAGCATCCCCGATACGCGGCCGCGGGCCTACTTTTCTCCCGAGGACGTGGCGCACATCCGGGACAATCCGGAGGCGCACGCCTGGCTCGTCGATTCGGTGGTTAGCCAGGCGGAGAGCGTGTTGGCGCGGGACGAGCCCCTCTTCGAGGAGCCGGACCCCTGGGACGACTACGGCGATGAATGGCGCGAGGTCTATAACGACACTTGGCGCAGCATGCGGCCGTACACGCGGGGCATGGAAATCTGCGCGCGGGCGTATCTGTTCACAGGCGACGAGCGCTTTGCCGAGGAGGCAAAGCGGCGGCTCATGCATTTCATGACCTGGGACGTGGATGGGCCCAGCAGCGTGTACTGGCCCACGGAGTTGGGCATGGACATCGGAGAGAACGCGCCGCGCACCTTCGACTGGATCTACGACACGCTGACGGAAGAAGAGCGGGAGACCTGTCTGGAGGTCCTCGGCCAGCGCATCCGCCAAATCAACGAGATGCACCGGGCCCGCCCCTTCGAATCGCGGCCCTTTTCCAGTCATCCAGGCCGGATGATAGGCTTCGCCGTGGAAGGGGCGATCATCCTCGCCCACGACATCGAAGACGCGCCGGAGTGGCTGGAGTACACGCTCCGCGTGCTCTGGTCGGTCTATCCCGCCTGGGGGCATGACGACGGCGGTTGGCACGAAGGCGTCAGCTACTGGACGTGGTACATCAACCGGATAACGCGCGTGATCCATCAACTCGATCGCTTGGGCATCCCGTTGAAAGACAAACCCTTCTTGCAGAACACGGGCGACTTCGGGTTGTATGCCGCCTATCCGAACCGTCCACGGCGAGAGTTCGGGGATAGCTATTCGGGCTCCGTGGGATCGGCGCAAGGCAATCTCATGTACAGCCTGGCTAGCCTGTATGACAACCCCTACTACCGCTGGCACGCCGAAGAATCGGGCGGTGAGCCAACGGGGCCGGAAGCGTTTCTCGTGAGGAAACCCGAATTGGAGGCGCGCGCCCCGGCCGATTTGCCGCAATCCAAGGCGTTCCTTGATGTGGGCTGGACCGCCTTGCACAGCAACATGGCCGAGCCCGAAGACAACATCCTTGTTCTCTTCAAGAGCTCCCCCTTCGGCGCCATCAGCCACGACCACGCCAACCAGAACGCCTTTGTGTTGGAGGCCTACGGCGAACCCTTGGCCATCAGCACGGGCTATTATCAGGACTACGGCGATCCCCATCATAGTGAATGGATGTGGCGGACCCGGGCCCACAACGCCATCCTAGTCGACGGCGAGGGCCAGGAGACGCGCTCAGCCCAATCCCGGGGCGAGATCGTGGAGCACATCGAAGCGGACGATTGGGCGTACGCCCTGGGCGACGCCGTGGAAGCCTACGGCGGCCGGTTGGATCGCGCCTACCGGCACGTGTTGTTCCTGCGGCCCAACGTGGTCATCATCGCCGACGATCTCGCGGCCTCCGGCGGCGGCGCGTCCACGTACCAGTGGCTTCTTCACGCGGAGAACGAGATGACCCTCGACGAAGACGCCGGGCTGGCGCGGGTGGAGCATGGCGGCGCCCGGATGGACGTGACCTTCCTCGCGCCGGAGGGCTTGGCCTTTACGCAGGAGACGGGCTGGGATCCCGAGCCGACCCGCCCGGAGGATGCGCCGGAGCAGTTCCATTTCACCGCATCCACGGAGGATCCGTCGGAGCTCGGCCGATTCCTTACGGTGCTCATCCCCCACCGGGAGGAAGACAGCGACGCCTTGCCGGAAGCCACGCTCCTGGAGGCGGAAGGCGGGTTCGCGTTGGAGGTGGACGGGCGGGTAGCGCTCATCCGGGACCCGGACGCGGATGAGGTCCGCGCGGGCGATTACGTCAACGCGGCGCCGGCGGCGGTGGTCCCGGCGG
>SLHB01000040.1 GCA_007136375.1 Candidatus Hydrogenedentota bacterium | reverse complement strand
GAAAGTGAATCCGATACTAGCCACCGTTCTGAAAAAAGTCAACCGGAATACCCAAGTTTTCACGAATGCGCGCTCAGGAAATGGCCACGGGGAAAGGCATGGTACGGCGGCGCACGAATGGGCGCGCGCATTGCCGGGGAAACAAAGCGCGTGAAGGAAGCACAGGCGCCCCGGCCGGACCAGGGCGCCTGTGCGGGAACTGCGTTACGCGGTTTAGACGGGTCTACTTACCCGCCGCCATCGCCACCACGTCCGCGACGTCGGCCGGATCAGCTTCGGGCACGCCGAGCCAGAGGATGGCGCTGAACACGATGAGCACGGCGGCCACCACCACGGCGGCCTTAAGGCTTTGCCGAATGGTGCCGGCGGCGGACAGCTTGCCAATGAGCATGGGCACGAGAGTGCCGCCCAGGAGGCCAATGGCGAAGATCCAGCCAAAGACGCTGCCGGCGATGCCCGCCTCGATGGCCGCGCTCTTGCTAAACGTCACGCCCACAATCGTCGGGAAAACCGGGCCCAAGGCGAATCCCGTCAACAGCGCGCCGATAATGCCCGCCTTGGGCGTCTGCGCAATCACCATGAGATAAATGGCGATCACAGCCAGGATAGCCAGCGCGGGGATGACCGGCGCGTGGTACATGGGGTCAAGCGGCCCAAGAGCGAGCGCTGCGATCAAGCGGGACGCGATCAGACAAATCCAAAAACCGGAAAGCCAGGTGTTCGCTTGCTCGTTGGTCAGCTCCTGGCCTTTCAGATACGTGCTGACAAAGCCCGCCATCGAAGCCTCAAGACCGATGTAGCAGAACAAGGACAGTCCGCCGAACAACACGGCGCCGGTGGCCAGAAGCCCAAAGGAGGCGCCGATCTCGAAATCGCCTTCCGCCTCGGGAAACTGGGCGAGAAGCACGAGGACGACGGGAATAAAGACGATAGCGCCGATAATGCTGACGGTCTTCTGGTATCCCAGCTTGCCCATGAGCTTGCCAATGATCACCGGCGTGATGAAGGCGCCAATGCCAAAGAATACGTTCAGCCAGTTCGACGCCGCGGCGGGGTTGTCGCCGCCGAAGAGGACGGTCGGCCCAAGCGTGTTGCCAATGGTATTGACACACATCGCTCCCACGCCCAGGAGCGCGCACGCCAGCACCGCCAGCCCGTAGCTCTTCGCGCTCGCCAAAATCCACAGGCATACGCCGCCGGCCACGAAGCCAACCAGACCGATGGGCATGTAGCCAATGGCGTCCTGGAGCGGCCCGATAATAAGCACGGCGATCATGCTCGCGAACATGAGCGTCGAGATGAGCCGTCCGTACTGGGCGTCGTCCACTTGCAGGATCTCGGCCAGGCGCAACTTCACCGAGCCGAGCACCGCGAAGATTATACCCAGGGCGAACACGCCCGCGAAGGATACGACAGGAGTCACTGCTTCCATGATACTTCCCCCTACGTGAGATTGAATCCCACCCGTTCAACCATTGCGCCGCGCATACATACGCGAGGCAGCCGGACGGCGTTTCCGGCGCGCGAGGATGGACGCGGCGGCGCGGAGCATGGGCGTTCCGTGCTTGTTAGGGTGGTCATGTAGAGAACAGCGGAACGCAAAGCAGGTCCGGCGCTCCCCCGTACTCCCCCTTAAACAGGCGCCCAAGCGTCCCCCGACGCTTTCCCCTGGCGCTTACCGGTTGGAGCCATGTCCAGGGTCGGCAACCGCAACATCGGCGGTCTTCACCTTGACGCGAACTCCATACAACGCGCACTCACCGGTCTCTCCACTTAATACCAAATTCCGCCGCCAAGTTCCACTTTTTCGGGACGTGTCGAGTCCCAACGCCGCAACCGGTCCGTTCCGGCTACAGCGTCCCATTCGCGGCGCCAGCATCCCCGGCCCGCAGCCGCCAGGCGTATCCCCCTAACCCGCCGCTGGGCGCGCAATCCACGTGCGCGAATGCGGCGCCCAGGCCGTGAAGCCAATCCCACATCATGGGGCCGCCATCGTCCAACGCGGCGGGAGCCATGGCGTCAAGGAGGCGCGCCACCGCCCCCGGATCGAAGGAAAACCCGGGGCGCGCCCCCGCGAGGTAGTCGGCGTCGAGGCGATCCTGGGCGACCTCGGCGAGCACCCGGTCCGTGGCGAGGATCAGATGGCGCTCGCTCGTACGAACGTAAAACGGCAAGGGCTTTCCGAACGCCGCCTCGTCCTCTCCCCCGCTTCCTGGCGGCCGGGCGTCCAACGGCGGCAGCAACCACCGCAACTGCGCCAGCAACTCCTCGGGCTCCGGCGTCTCCACCACGACGGCCACGGCGGGCTTGCCCGCCTCTAACACGCCGCCGGGCCAGACGTAGAAGGCAATCCGGCCGCTCACGTCGGCCATCAGCCGCCGCGTCAGCCCACGCGTAACGGGATCAGCGATGTGGTCCTCCGCTAGCCTCTCCCAGAAGGCCTCGGCAAGGGCGGGACGCAAGGCGCCATCCCAGTAGACCCAGTGGGCGGGCGCGGCAAGTCCCGGAAACAACTGCTCCCCCGGATCGTCCGCCGGATCCGGCGCCCCCTCGTAAGCGGCAAGCCAGGGCTCGACCGCCACGGACACCTCGCCTTCGTCCCAGCGCATGGACAAATGGCCCGCGCCGCCGAAATCCGGCAGCGCCCCGAGAGCCAATCCATGAACGGGAAGGGGCAACGCGGCCTGCGCCAACAGCGCCTCCACGTCCGCCGCGCCATGCCATTCGCCCGTGGCGCCCGGCGGGTTCGCGACGGCGATGTCCCGGCCGTCCAAGGCCACCTCCAGCTCCTGGGCGACCCGGCCGGTCCACGCGGGGTCCGCGCCCACGACGAGCCAACCGTCCAACGCTTCGAGGTGGAGATCCTCCGCATCCAGCCGTTGTCCTTCGGGCGGATTCAGCGGGGCGCCCCATGGCGCCGGCTCCCCACGGCGGTACGCCGTCTTGAAAGCCTCCACGTCCGCCGCGCGCAACGCCAGCGCCGTGGGCAGGGCGCCGGGATCCTCGCCGTCTCCGGAGCGGTCGGGCGGTCCTGCGTACAACGCCACGGGCGCGTCCGGCGCCACGCCATGGGCGGCCAGCGCTTCGGCCACCGATTCGCCCGGGCCCAGCGCCGCCGCGATTAGGGCCGCCATCTCCACGCCGGCGCCCGCCTCCGCCAATGCGAAGGGCCATTCGAACGCGGCCCGCGCCGTGGGAACGGTTAGGTGCAGGACGGCGTCCTCTGGCGCCCCTTGGGCGAGCCAAAGCCGCGCGTCTATGGACGCCGGCGTCTCTGGGTCCGGGTCCTCCGCAACGGACGCGTCCTCCTCCACGGTAGGAGACGGTTCGGGTTCCTGGATTGGCTCCTGCCGGGGAACCGGCGCCGTTCTCTCTTGATCAGGTAACGGCTCAGGCTCCGCGCGTTCGCCGCCGCACCCGGACATGAAGCACGCGGCGGCCAAGAGCACACACGCCGCCACGGCGGCCCGCAAAAGCGGTCCGCGCCCCCCGGCCATGGAGAATGGAGGAAAGATACACGCCGTCTGGACGCCCGGGCGCCCAAGGGAGGGAATGGTCATGGTGTGCGTCAAAGATTCCAGATAAAGCCAATGAAGCGCGGCCAGCCCGCCACGCCCAGCGGCGCCGCCTCCATGGCCAACGCCCCGCCCCTGTCCCCGGTTGACGCCCCGCGGACCGGCGGCTATAGCCAGCCGGCTGCCGCGAAAAGCCAACACGGCCTCAGAGGGCCTGTAATGAGCACAGCCGCTACGCCTTCTCCACGGTTGCGCGGGGGTCATATCGCAGAAAATGGAGGCCGCCGCATGGCCCGTCAGGGATCCATGCGGCGGCGGTGACAGCGGAATATCCCGGTGTTGCGGCGCTTCAGTAGGCGCGGGCGTAGTCCCCGGCGTCCGGCGCGGCTTCCTCGTCCTCGCCGGGCGTCACCTCGTCCAGGAACTCTTCGATCTCTTCTTCGTCTTCGAGGGGCGGCAAGCGGTCTCCCGTCTGCTGCAAATCCTCGCGGACCTGTTCCAGAAGTTCGCGGGAAGCGTCGTCGCGCAAGGCCACCTGGCCGCGCCGGGCGGCGTTCGCGCCGAGCATGAGGACGCGCGCGGATTCCTGTGGCGCGTGGAAGCCCATGGAGTTCTCGGATTCGACAAAGTCGACGAACCAATGGGCGGCCCGGTGGTACTGCCGGGCCCGCTCCAACTCTTCATCGGTGGCCCCGGCCTCTCGCAGGACCGTGATGTCGTGGACGAGATCGACAACGGCGTCCATGGCGTCGTTGCGCACCTCAAAGTGGCGATCCTGGATGGTATGGGCGCGGTTGAGCAGTTCCTGCTCGGGCACGCTGTGGCAGGTCTGACAGGAAGCGGCCACGTTCAGCAGGGGGCTGCGCACGTGGTGGCTGCTGATCTTCATGGCGCCGACGCGCTCGTAGGGCATGTGACAGTCGGCGCAGGACACGCCAGCCCGGGCGTGGGTCCCTTGGTTCCACATCTCGAATTCGGGATGCTGGGCCTTGAGCATGTTCGCGCCCGTGTCATCATGCACCCAGTCGGTGAACTCGATCTCGTCGAAGTAGGCCATGATCTCGTCGGCGCGCACGCCCTTGTCCCAGGGATAAGTGAGCGCCTTGCTCTCCGGCGCGAAGTAGTACTCCACGTGGCACTGGGCGCAAACGAAGGAGCGCATTTGATGGCGCGTGGCGTCGCGGTTCACCTCGTAATCGGGCTGACCTTGAGAGGCCTTATAAGCCTCGATACCGTAAATAAAGGCGGGCCGCGTGATGCGCAACGCCATGGTCTCCGGATCGTGGCAATCGATACAGGTAATGGGATGGTGCACGTGTTGCACGGCTTCCTCGTAGGGCATGGGGTTAAGGGCGGCGAAGCCGGCGTGAATGTCGCCGTCGCCCAACTCCTTGTACGCCGTGTACACGGAGGAGTGACAATGGAGGCAGTTGCCCTGCTGAGGCGCGACTTCCTGCCGCCGCGTGAGGATCTGATCCTCCAGCATGTAGGCGTGGCCCCGGGCCTCGCGGAAGTCCTCGGCGAAGGGGTAGCCCGCGTACATCGTCACTAGACGCGGGTCCTCCTCCAGGCGGGATTGGGCGACCACGGTGCGGGGATCCGCGTCGGTGGGCGTGCGCGGCACGGCCTCGCTGCCGCCGTGGCGCGTGCGCTCCATGTCAACGGTGCGCAGATAGCTGTCATACTGGTGGGGGAAGTTCTGGCCCCACACGGCCGAGTTCACCGTGTCGTCGTCGATGTCTACTACTCGAAAGAAGGGCTGCTCCGCCTCCCGTTGACGCTCGAAGATGTTGACAAGCAATGCCGTCACCGCGAAGGTGACCACGGCGGCGAACACGCCCGTGATCACCACGCCCACGAAGAAACGCCGGTAGGAGACTTGAAACGCGCCCGAACCGCCTTGACTGGATTCCCTATCGCTCATGATGATCTGCTCCCCATCTTGCCTCGCCCGCCGCCCGGTTCAGCCCCGGCGCGGACGCCGCGTCAATCCCAACTCAGACTGCCGCGGGACGCCAGCGGCCGGTGAACGCCTCCTCGGACCCGCGCCCGCGCCAGCCGCGATTAGCGCATATGCCCCACGGAATCGTGGCAGCGAATGCATGAAATCCGCTGCCCATCCGGGTAGGTAATGTCGATGTTGTGGACAAAATCCGAGTGGCATTTCCGGCAGGATTCCTCGGTAATCGCCCGGTTGAACGGTTTGATCTGGATGGGCTCGTGGAAATCGCCAGTGGTGAAGGCCACGGCGTGGTTCCAGCCGTTGATGGCCTTGACGAAATGCTTGGAGAAGAAGCCCTCGGGGGTGTGGCAGTCGTTGCAACTGGCCACCGCGCTGTGGCTGGATTTCAGAAACGCGTCGTAGTGGCCTTGCATGACATGGCAATTCGCGCAGGTCATGGGGTTGTCACTGATGTACGAGAATCCCCGGGCATAGACGAAGGTGTAGCTCCCCACACCGGCGGCCACGCCGATTCCGATCCCCACGAACAACATCAACGCCCCGAAAACCCGCCGGAATTTCTCCTCGCGCATAACCCCCTCCCCTGTTCCCGGCCCACAGTATTCTTACCGGACACCACTATAACGCCCCACAAACTCTTCGTCAATAGCGGCCCTAATCGCCCGGCGATTGCAGTTCTTGACAGCGCGGACGGGCTTCACTACCATTCCGGCCAAGTTGACCACGTTTTGCGGACACCCAGGGAAGGACGCCATGGCCGACAACACACACGGAGTCACCTTGCTCGGCGCCGGGCTTATCGGCATGTTCTACGCCATGACTTTACATGACCAGCGCCGGCGCGACCGGATCCGGGTGGTCCAGTCCCGGACCGAAGAGCGGGCCCAAGCCTTGGCACGGGAGTGGGACATCCCCCACGTGGAAACAGACATGCGCCGGGCCATCGAACACCCGGATACGGACGTGGTGGTGATCGGCCTGCCCAACAACCTGCACAAGGAGGCGGTGCTCGCCGCCGCTCAGGCGGGCAAGGCCGTTCTTTGCACCAAGCCCCTCGGCGTCAACGCCCAGGACGCGGCGGAGATGCTCCACGCCGTGGAGGAGGCCGGCGTGTTCCACGGCTACTTGGAGGATCTGGCGTACACGCCGAAGACATTGAAGGCTTTGGCCAGCATCCGCAACGGCGCCCTGGGGAAGGTCACGTGGACGCGTTCGCGCGAGGCCCATCCCGGCCCGCACAGCGATTGGTTTTGGGATCAGAAGCAATCCGGCGGCGGCGCCATCGTGGACTTGGGGTGTCACTGCATCGCCATTGGCCGCAATTTCATCGGCAAGGACATCCGGCCCACGGAGGCCATGTGTTGGGCGGCCACGCAAGTGAAGCCCATCGACGCCGAGGACAACGCCATCGGCCTGGTCCGCTATGAGAACGGCGCGATCAGCCAGTTCGAGGTGAGCTGGACCTACCGGGGCGGCATGGACCTGCGGGACGAAGTGGCCGGGACGGAGGGCGCCGTGCGGCTCGACCATTTCCTGCGCACGGGCATGGAGTTGTTCACCGCCACGGGCGAAAAAGGCTACGTGGCGGAGAAGGCCGAGAGCGAGACAGGCTGGCTGTTTCCCGTCGGCGACGAAGTCCACGCCCTGGGTTATCCCCACATGTTTACGGACATGTTCGAGTCGCTGGATGGGGATCGGGCGCCCATGGAGACCTTTTACGACGGCTACGTCGTCAACGCCATCATGGACGCCTGCTACGCCTCCGCGCGGTCCAAGCGCTGGGAGCCGGTGAAGCTGGAGACCTGGCGGGGCCAGACCGGCCTCAGCAGCGCCCCGGAAGCAGTGGACTACGACGAGAAGCACTACCTCATCAAGAAGGAGTTGATGCCCGACGGCCGCCGGAAGCTCATCCTCAAAGACAAGGCCACGGGGGAAATGCTCCAGCGCATCGAGGAAAGGAGCTGAACTCCCGGCAGGCGCCCGTGAACCTCGCGGACAAACGCATCGTCATCATCGGCGGCACGAGCGGCTTGGGCCTCGCGGGGGCCTTGGCCCTCAAGGCCCGGGGCGCGAGAGTGGCCGCGCTGGGCCTGGGCGCGGACGCATGCGAAGCCGCCGCTAGGGCCCTCGGCGCGGACGGCGTCGTGCTGGAGGGAGACGCCACGGAAGAGGGCGCGCCGGAGCGGGTCATCGAGGCCTGCCGCGGCGCCTGGGGCGGGTGCGACGGCCTCTACCACGTGGCGGGCGGCAGCGGCCGGGCCCACGGCGACGGCCCCCTTCATGAACTCACGCTGGACGGCTGGCGCAAGACGCTGGACCTGAACCTGACCTCCGTGATGCTCTCGAACCGGGCGGCGGCGCGGACATTCCTAGCGCAAGGCGGGGGCGGCGCCATCGTGAACATGGGATCGGTTCTGGCCAGCGCGCCATCCCCGAAACACTTTTCCACCCACGCTTATGCGGCGGCGAAAGCGGCCATCGGCGGTTTCTCCCGCGCGCTGGCGGCGTACTACGCCAAGGACGGCGTCCGCGTGAACGTCGTCTCGCCCGGATTGGTCGACACGCCCATGGCGCAACGGGCGGTCCACAACGCGGACATCATGCGCTTCATCAAGACAAAGCAGCCCTTGGACGGCGGACGGATTGGCGAGCCAGCGGATCTCAATGGCGCGGTATGCCTCCTGCTGTCCGATGAAGGACGCTTCATCACGGGCCAAGAAATCCGCGTCGACGGCGGCTGGAGCGTCAGCGAGGGCCAGTACTGAACCACGGCGCGGCGGAAGCGCGATTCCGGACGCGCGGCTGGAGGACCATGTACGGCATCGGCATCGACTTGGGCGGCTCCTTCTTGAAGGGCGTCCTCGTCTCGGAAACGGGCGAGGCGCTGGCCCATCGGCGCGCGTCCGTGGACGAAACCGGCGCCGGCGGCCCCGAGGCCCATTGGAAGCATCGCGTAAGAACGCTGGCGGAGGAGTTGGCGAAGGCCGCGCCGGCGCATGAAGCGGCGCCGCGCGTGGGCTTGGCCGCGCCCGGGCTGGCCAACGAGACGAACACGGCCATCGCATGCATGCCCGGCCGGCTCGCGGGCTTGGAGGGCTTCGCCTGGAGCGCCCACATGGGCCGGCCGGTGTTGGTATTGAACGACGCCCACGCCGCCCTGTTGTGTGAGAGCCGCTTCGGCGCGGGCCAGGG
>SLHB01000426.1 GCA_007136375.1 Candidatus Hydrogenedentota bacterium | reverse complement strand
CGCGTTCGCGCACGAGGTCTTCATACAGGCGGCTGCTTTGGCCGTAGCCGAGGATGTTCATGAGCACGCGCAAGGGCGTGTAGTCGGGGTGCGCGCGGGAGACGCCCTGATACACGTACCCCACCTGGGGCACGGGCGCGATGCGCTCCTCGATGGTGATTTCCCGCTCTTCTTCCTGTGTGGGTTCGCGCGTTTCAACACGGGCCGGCTCCGGACCCCGCGGGATCCAGCCAAAGTATTCGCGGGCCCGCTCCTGGGCGTCCTCATGGCTCACGGCGCCCACGATGACCAGGACCGCGTTGTTGGGCACGTAGTAGTAGTCCCAGAACTCTTGAAGTTCGGGCACGGTGGCCGCGCGGAGGTGGCCGATGTTGCCGATGGGATGCCAGCGATAGGGATGTTCTTGGAAGATGGCGGCGATGAGCTCTTCGAAGACCGTGCCATAGGGCTGATTGAGATACTGCCGGCGCTCTTCTTCGACGACCCGCCGCTCGACGGCGAAATCTTCCTCCGTGACGTTGAGGAACATCATGCGGTCGGCTTCGAGCCACAGGGCCAGGTCCAGTTGGTTGGCCGGGACGGTGTTCACGTAGGCCGTGTAGTCGAAGGAGGTGAAGGCGTTGGTTGTGCCGCCGACGGCGCGGATGAGGTCGAAGTGCTCCTCCGGCCCCACGCGTTCCGTGCCCCGGAACATCATATGCTCGAACATGTGGGCGAAGCCCTGGCGCTCAGGATCTTCGTCCTTCGAGCCCACCTCGTACCAGAGTTGGACCGCCGCCGTGGGAACGGAGAAGTCCTCCACGGTGACGACGCGCAGCCCGTTTTCGAGGGTAAGCATTTCGTAGTTGTGCACCCGTTCCTCCGCGCCGGCCGGATTGGTCAATATCGCCGCGGCCGCGGCGCCCGCCAGAATGAACCTGTAGAACACGGAACGTACTCCTTTCGCCTGTGGCTAGGGGCCCGCCGGCCCAGCCGCCGCGCATCCAAGGAGCGAACCGGGGCCCGCCGCGCCCTCCGCGGACGCCGGGCGGGGAGGCCGCCGCGCGCGCTTGCCGCGGGAAGCTCCCGTCCGCCATGGCCGCCGGTCCGCGCGGATACAAGAAGGCCCGCCGCGCACGGGTCCGTGGACCGTGTCTTTCCGGCGGGCCGCCACATCAAGAATTCCTCTTACACAATGGTCAGCATCCGGTCGATGGGCTGCCGGGCCTTTTCGACGATGTCCGGGTCGAGCTCGACTTCGTATTGGATCTTCTGGAGCCCTTCCAAGGTGTCCTCCAGCGTGATCTCGTTCATGTGGGGACACCGGATGCTGCAGAGCCGGAGCATTTCCTTCTCCGGATTCTCCGCGGCGATGTTGTCGCCCATGCTGCACTCCGTGAGGAGGAGGTAGCGGGGCGCTTGGGTGGTCCGCACGTATTCGATCATCTGTTTCGTGCTGCCTGAATAGTCGCTGGCCGCCACGATCTCGGGGCTGCATTCGGGGTGGGCGACGATGACCGTGTCCGGGAATTGCTTGCGTACGGCCTCTATGTCCTCCAACCGGAATTTGTCGTGGACCTCGCAGCGGCCTTCCCAGCCGATGACGACGCGCTTCATGTTCTCGGGATCGCCCGCCACGTGGCCCCGGGGCTGGGAGGGGAAGAGGAACTCGACGCCCACCTCATCGGCCGTGTTCCGGGCCAGGTATTCGTCGGGCAGGAAGATGACTTGATCAAAACCCTCGTCCTGAAGGTGCTTCACCACTTTGGCCGCGTTGCTCGACGTGCAGCAATAGTCGGACTCGGCCTTCACGTCGGCGTACGTGTTCACATAGCTCACCACGGGCACGCCTGGGTACATGGTCTTCAGCCGGCGGACGTCGTCGGCGGTGATGCTGGCGGCCAGGGAGCAACCGGCCTTCTGAGAAGGGATAAGGACCGTCTTGTCCGGGTTCAGGATCTTGGCGGACTCGGCCATGAACTGGACGCCGCAAAAGACAATGATGTCGGCTCCGGTCTGGGTGGATATCCGCGCCAGTTCCAGGCTGTCGCCCGTATAGTCGGGCACGGACATGTACAGGGCGGGCTCCATGTAGTTATGGCCCAGGATGACGGCGTTCATCTGCCGCTTGAGACGGTTGATCTCAAAGGCGAGCTCCGCCTTTATATCGATCTCGAAGGCCGGCATCAAACTGGACAGCCGCGCGCGCATTTCGGCGCGGATGGCGTCTATGCTGGGGGACTCCTGAAGGACCGTGGGATCATTCATGGGAACTCTGTTTCCTCGCGATGTCGCTTCGCCGGAACGGACCCATGGGCGCGCTCCGCCTGAGAATCACCCGGCTTGCCCCGTCTCCGCGCGCTTTGGCGGAGAACCGCGTTTAACGCAAAACGGGCTGACGGCCGGGAAAAGGGTTGCTACTGCACCGTGGCGTATCTTAGCAAAGGCGCCCCGGGGATGGCAAAAGCGCCTGGACGTCCAAATCGCCGGATAAGCTTGGCTGGACATCGCTGTCCAGTCTCGTATTCGCGCCGAGGAAGAAACAGTGGCCTTCACCCATCGGGTGAACGGACATGCTTTCCGGCACACAAGGGCCGCCGCTCCGCCAACGGCGTTCTTATCCGGCGATTGAGGGGGCGGCGCGAAAGGGCTTGGGGGCGGCGGGAGGGCGCGCGCCGCTATTCCGTGGAGACCTCCTCCTTGCCTTCGAAGGCGGCGGCCAAGGCGTGCCACGCGAGGGTGGCGCACTTGATGCGCACGGGATACTCCCGCACGCCGGAGAAGACTTGCAGCTTGCCCAGGGCCTTTTCGTCCACGGGGTCGTCCGGATTGGAGGTGACGAGATCGTGAAGCCGGTTGAAGAGGGTTTCCGCTTCGGATTTTGGCTTGCCCTTCAACATGGCGGTCATCAGGGACGCGGAAGCCTTCGAGATGGCGCAGCCCTTTCCGCTGAAGCTGATATCCGCGATAGTATCGCCGTCCAATTTGACAAATATGGTGAAATGATCGCCGCAAAGGGGGTTGTATCCCTCGACTTTCCGGTCGGCGTCCTCAATTTCCCGGAAGTTTCGAGGCGTTTTATTGTGTTCGAGGATGACTTGTTCGTAGAGGGCGCGGTTGCCGGTGATCATGCGAATAATTCCCTTACCTTGCCCAGGGCGTCCGCCAGCGCGTCGAATTCTTCCTTGGTGTTGTAAAAGGCGAAGGAAGCGCGGGAGGTCGCCGCCACGCCGAAACGCTCCATGGTCGGTTGGGCGCAATGATGGCCCGCGCGCACGGCGATGTTTTCTTCGTTGAGGAGCTGGCCAATGTCGTGGGGGTGCACATCGGCCAATTGGAACGAAATGACCCCAGCCTTCTCCGCGGCCGTGCCGATGAACGACAAGCCTGGGACCTGCTCCAGCGTTTCGGCGCCATGTTCCAGGAGTTCCCGCTCGTAGGCGGCGATGCGGCGGCGGTCCAGGTTCTCAAGATAACGGACGGCGGCGCCCAGTCCGGCCGCGCCGGCGATGTTGGGCGTGCCCGCCTCGAACTTGTGGGGCAATTTGTTGTACGTGGTCTTTTCAAAGGTCACCGACAAGATCATGTCGCCGCCGCCCTGATAGGGAGGCATGGCGTCGAGGAGCGCTTCTTTCCCATAGAGCACGCCCATGCCCGTGGGGCCGAACATCTTGTGGGCGGACAAGGCGTAGAAGTCGCAGTCCAGATCGGCCACGTCGACGGGCATGTGCGGAGCGGCTTGCGCGCCGTCCACCAGCGCCGCCGCGCCAACGCCGTGGGCGAGCCGGACCATCTCCTTGATGGGGTTCACGGTCCCCAGCGCGTTGGACACGTGCGTCACAGCGACGATCTTCGTCTTTTCGCTCAAGAGGCCGCGAAAGGCCTCCATGTCCACTTCGCCCGCTTCGTTGATGGGGGCCACGCGCAAGACGGCGCCCCGCTCATTGCAGAGCATCTGCCAGGGGACGATGTTCGAGTGGTGCTCCATCGTCGTCAGCAGGACTTCGTCGCCGGGGCCCACGTTCTGGCGTCCGTAGGACTGGGCCACGAGATTGATGCTTTCCGTGGTTCCCCGGGTGAAGACAATCTCCGAAACGCGGCCGGCGTTGATGAAGCGGCGTACGTCCTCGCGGGCCCCCTCGAACACTTCGGTGGCCCGCTCGCTTAGGGCGTGGATGCCCCGGTGCACGTTGGCGTTCTCGCTCTCGTAATATTGGGTCGTGGCGTCGATGACCGCGAGGGGTTTCTGGCTCGTCGCCGCGTTGTCCAGGTATACGAGGGGCTTGCCCGCCCGCAGCGTCTGCAATATGGGAAAGTCCCGCCGGATGGCCGCGACCTCCGGCGGGGTAAACGGCCGCGCTTGGGCGGCCGTCTCGGTTTCTTCACCGTGCTGTGTTAGGGTCATGGACTTCACACCGCTTTGGTCAGGGGTTCAGATCGCCTTTTCGGGAACCAGCGTATGCTTTTTCGGGCTGTACCGGTGGAAGATCCAGCGGTCAAGGCGGCTCCGCAAGGACTCCACGTCCACGTCCTCCAGGACTTCGCTGGCGAAGCCGTAGGTCAACATGCCCCGGGCCATTTCTTCCGAGATGCCCCGGCTCCGGAAGTAGAATATCACTTCTTCCGGGGGCTTGCCGGTGGTGGACCCATGGGTGCATTTCACGTCGTCCGCGAAGATCTCCAATTGCGGCTTCGTGTCGATGGTGGCCGTGTCCGTCAGCAGCATGTTGCTGTTAAGCTGATTCGAATCGGTCTTCTGCGCGTCCCGTTGGACGAGAATCTTTCCGGTGAAGACGCCATGGCTCTTTCCATCGAGCACGCCCTTGTAGCCGATCCAGCTTGCGCAATGGGGCGCGGCGTGTTCAATAAACGTGTGGTTGTCGACGAGCTGATCGGCCTGGGTCAGGTAGAGGCCATTGAGCTTGCAATCGCCTCCCTCGCCTCCTAGCACAGACGAAACGTCGTTGCGCACAATCCGGCCCCGGAAGGTGAAGGAAAAGCTCTGGATGACGCTGTCCTTCTCCTGGGCGCCGCGGATGGTCGCCATATGGAAGGCTTCGTCCGCCTCCTGGGTCACCTTGTAGTGGGTGAGGCGCGCGCCCTCGGCCGCGGCCATCTCGGTCACCACGCTGTTGAAGTATACGCCCGGTTGGCCCACCGGCGCGAATTGCTCGATGAACGCGGCTTCGCTATTGGCTTCCGCCACCGCCAACACGCGGGGGTATGCCGCGACGGGCCCGTTTTCGCCCGTCGTGGTCAGGAAGATGAGATGGACCGGCTCGCGGGCCACGCAGTTCTGGGCCGCGTAGATGAACGCGCCATCATGAAGGAAGGCGGCGTTCAAGGCGTTGAACATGTTGGGCCGCGCCGGGGCGTGTTGGCCGAGGTGCTTCTCCAGGGTCGCGCCGTGATCGCCGGCGTTGGCCAAGTTGCCGGCCGTGAGGCCTTGGGGCAGATTCTCCGCCCGGGACAGGGCGGGCTCGTAGAACCCGTTCACGAACACAAGCTCGGCGCAAACGCCCGTTCCGAGGAAATAGGGCTCCACGGCGGCGGCGTCCAAGCCGTGATCCGCAGGGGCGGCGGCGGGCGCGTACTCGTGCTGGAGAATGGGCTTGATGTTCGTGAAGCGCCACTCTTCTTCTTTGTGGTGGGGGAAATCCAGCGCCTTGACGCTCTCTTCCCCGGCCTTGCGCACCCGCTTCATCCAATCCGGGCCCGGCGCTCCGTTCAGCTTCTGCAGCTCAACGAGGAACCGTTCCTTTGGCGTCGCTTTGATAGTGTCTGTAGTCATTATTAGGTACCCGCGCTCCTTCGCGCCCTCCCGCGCTCGTCAGGCGGTGGCCAGTTCGTTCTTCAGCCAGTCGTAGCCCTTCTTCTCAAGCTCCAGCGCGAGCTCTTTCCCGCCGGACTTCACGAGGACGCCCTGGTATAGGACGTGGACGTAATCGGGCACGACGTACTCGAGGATTCGTTGGTAGTGCGTCACTAAGATGGTCGCCCGCTTCGGGTCCCGCAGCTTGTTCACGCCGTCGGCGACGATGCGGAGGGCGTCGATGTCCAAGCCGGAGTCGGTCTCGTCCAGGATGGCGAGCTTCGGCTCCATCACGGCCATCTGGAGGATTTCGTTCCGCTTCTTTTCGCCGCCAGAGAAGCCCTGGTTCACGGGCCGGTTGGCGAAGCCGGGGTCAATCGCCACGAGCTCCATCTTTTCGTGGAGGAGCTCCTGGAACTCCATGGCGTCCAGCTCCTCCAGGCCGTGGCTCTTCCGGATCTCGTTGAGCGCGGCCTGCAGGAAGTAGGCGTTGGTGATTCCGGGGATCTCCGTGGGATACTGGAAGGCCATGAACACGCCCAGCCGCGCCCGCTCTTCCGCAGGCATTTCCAGCAGATCCTGGCCGAGAAAGTCGACGCCGCCGTCCGTTACTTCATAGGCTTCGTTGCCCGCCAACACCTGGGCCAGCGTGCTCTTGCCCGAGCCGTTCGGTCCCATGATGGCGTGCACCTCGCCCTCGTTCACTTTCATATTCACGCCGCGGAGGATCTCGATATCGTCCACGGAAGCGTGCAAGTTCCTGATGTCCAGCATGTACCCCAACTCCTAGTGGTTAAGCGCGGTCTCCGCCTTTGGAGGGCCGCGCCGGAATAGCCTAGCCCACGCTGCCTTCGAGACTGATGCTCAACAGTTTTGTCGCTTCCACCGCGAATTCCATGGGCAAGTGGTCGAAAACTTCCTTGCAATATCCATTGATGATCATGGAAATGGCGTCTTCTGGCCCAATGCCCCGTTGTTTGCAGTAGAACAACTGGTCTTCCGAGATTTTCGACGTGGACGCCTCGTGCTCCACGTTGGAGGAGCTGTTGCGCACATCGATGTAGGGAAAGGTGTGGGCGCCGCACTGATCGCCGATGAGCAGGGAGTCGCACTGGGTGTAATTCCGCGCGCCCGTGGCCTTCGGCATCACTTGGACCAAACCGCGGTAGCTGTTGTTGCCCCGGCCGGCCGAGATGGTCTTGGAGATGATAGTGCTCCGGGTGTTCTTGCCCAGATGGATCATCTTGGTGCCGGTGTCGGCCTGCTGACGCTTGTTGCTCAGGGCGACCGAGTAGAATTCGCCGATGCTGTTCTCGCCTTGCAACACGCAGCTCGGGTATTTCCACGTGATGGCCGAGCCCGTCTCCACCTGTGTCCATGATATCTTCGAGTTCCGCCCGGCGCACTTGCCGCGCTTCGTCACGAAGTTGTAGATGCCGCCCCGGCCTTCATCGTCGCCCAGGTACCAGTTCTGCACGGTGGAGTAGTTCACCGTGGCGTCGTCCTTGGCGTAGATCTCGACGACGGCGGCGTGAAGCTGATTCTCGTCCCGCATGGGCGCCGTGCAGCCTTCGAGGTAGTTGACGCTGGCCCCTTCTTCCGCCACGATGAGCGTGCGCTCGAACTGGCCCGTCTGGGCTTGGTTGATACGGAAGTAGGTGGACAGATCCATGGGGCACTTCACGCCCTTGGGAATGTAACAGAAGGAGCCGTCGCTGAACACGGCGCTGTTGAGGGCCGCGAAGTAATTGTCGTTGTGAGGCACTACGGAGCCCAGGTACTCGCGGACGATCTCGGGGTGGTTCCGCACGGCCTCGCTAAACGAACAGAAGATGATCCCCTTTTTCGCCAGAATCTCCCGGTGCGTGGTGGCGACGGAGACGCTGTCGAACACGGCGTCCACCGCGACGCCCGCGAGCATCTTCTGCTCGTCCAGGGGGATGCCCAGCTTCTCGAAGGTGTCCAGCAACTCCTGGTCGACTTCCTCCAGGCTGTTGGGGCCGTCCTTCTTCTTGGGCGAGGAATAGTAGCTGTAGGCCTGATAGTCGATCGTGTTGTAGCTCACGTTCGCCCACGTGGGCTCGGTCATCTTGAGCCAGTTGCGGTAGGCCTTCAAACGCCATTCCAGCAACCACTCCGGTTCTTCCTTCTTCGCGGAGAGGATGCGGATCACATCTTCGTTCAAGCCGGGGGGCAGCGTGTCCGATTCTATCGGAGTGACCCATCCCCACTTGTACGACTTATTGGCAAGCTCGGCGATCTCCCGGTTGCTTTGCTCCACGCGGGTGCCGGTGTATTGGGCCTCGCCGGCTGTAGCTTCGGTCTTGCTCATAAGATACTCCCTTAACCGCGCTTGCGCGCCGGTCTGTCTGCTTTGCGATGGGCGCCGCCGCGTCGTTCCTCTGGGACAAGGGGCTTGGGGCGGTCTTCCGCGCCCCGGGTGAACCATGGGCGGGAGGAGCCACACTCCGCGGGATTTTCTTGCGGCGCCCGTTGGCCAGCGCCCATGAACCGGCCGTGCCGCCTCCTTGCGGTATCCCCCGATACGGAAGCGCTGTCCGCGCCTGCAACACCACTGACGCCCCCGCCTTCCAATGCTTCCTACGCGGCGCCCTGTCCACCGGGTGAAACAGTACGTCCCATATCCATATTCCCCGGCAGGCCTTTCGGATGCAGGTGGAATCTCTTGTACTTTCACGCGACGCGGCGTACAATTAGGTTGACTGTTGTTCAGTATGTCGAACCGGTCGATCCTAACACGAACACGGTGCATTCGCGGAGCGCGCCAGGGGGTATCGAGCCATGAAGGACGACGGGGGAGCCAGGTGTGTTCTCGGCGCAATGGCGCCGGGAGAAGGGGGCGTGGCCGATGGTTTCGCCGG
>SLHB01000216.1 GCA_007136375.1 Candidatus Hydrogenedentota bacterium | reverse complement strand
TGCCTTCCACACCGCGCCGGCCGAAACCGGGACAGATGAGCACGCCTTCATAGGGCGCCAACACCTCCGCGGGGGACTCGCCCGTCTCGAAACGCTCCGAGTCCACCCACTCCAGCGATATGCGGCAGTCGTTCGCCGCGCCCGCGTGGACGAGGGCCTCATGAATGCTCTTGTAGGCGTCGTCGTGGGTGACGTACTTGCCGACGGCGGCGATGCGGACGGTCCGGCTTGGGTTTTTAACGCGCTCCACCATGGCGCGCCATTCCCGGAGGTCGTCGGGCCCGGCGTCCATGCCGAGGGCGCCAAGCACGGTGAGGTCAAGCTGTTGCTGCTTGAAATTCAGGGGGATCGCGTAGATGGGCGCGATGTCCTCCGCGCCGATGATCGCCCGCTCGTTCACATTGCAGAACATGGCGATCTTCTGGCGCTCGTCGTCCCGCAGGCGCATCTGGCCGGTGCGGCAGATGATGACGTTGGGCGCGATGCCGATGTCCCGCAAGGCGCGGACGCTGTGCTGCGTGGGCTTCGTCTTCAGCTCGCCCGCCGCCTCGATGTACGGCAGCAGGGTCACGTGGATCGTGCAGCACTCGGAGGGGCCCACGTCGAGATGGAACTGGCGGATGGCTTCCAAGAAGGGAAGGCTCTCAATGTCGCCGACCGTCCCGCCGATCTCCACGATGGCCACGCTCGCGGGATCCTCTTCCTCGGCGGTGAGCATGCGGATGCGGGACTTGATCTCGTCCGTGATGTGGGGAATCACTTGGACCGTCTTGCCCAGGTACTCGCCGCGCCGCTCCTTCTGGATGACCGCGTTGTAGACGCCGCCCGTGGTGACATTGCTCTTCTGGCTCAGCCTGCTCTGGGTGAAGCGTTGGTAGTGTCCAAGGTCCAGGTCCGTCTCCGCGCCGTCGTCGGTGACGAACACTTCGCCGTGCTCGTAAGGGCTCATGGTGCCTGGGTCCACGTTGATGTAGGGATCCAGTTTCATCATGGCCACCTTCAGTCCCCGGGACTCCAAGAGCAAGCCCAGACTGGCGGCCACGATCCCCTTGCCCACCGACGACACCACTCCGCCGGTGACGAACACATACTTAGGCATCGTCTTCCTTCCCTGCGCCGCCCCCCGCGTCCAGCATGGCGGCCACCCTTTCCAAGTCCCCTGGCGTGTCGACGCTCACCGACACGTAGTCCGTTTCCGCCACGGCGATGCGGTAGCCATTCTCCAACACGCGAAGCTGCTCCAGGCGCTCCGCCTCCTCCAGGGGCGACGGCGGCAGGCCCGCGTAGGTCAAGAGAAAGTCGCGACGATAGACATACAGTCCGATGTGCTGCCAGTGCGCCGCCGCGCCTCCGTCCCGCGCGTAGGGCACGGGCCAACGGGAAAAGTAGAGGGCCCGGCCCTGCAAATCACACACGACCTTCACCACGTTGGGGTTCTCAATGCTCTCCGGATCGGTAATCCGTCGCCGCGCCGTCGCCATGACGCAATCCGGATCCCCCAGCAGCGCGTCCACGGTATCGTCAATCGTCCGTGGATCGATGAGCGGCTCGTCCCCCTGTACGTTGACGATGACGCCGGCATCCCGCCGCCGCGCCACTTCCGCGATGCGGTCCGTGCCCGAAGGATGTCCGGCGTCCGTCATCTCCACCGGTATCCCCAAGGGCTCGAGGGCGTCCACGATTCGCGGATCATCCGCCGCTACGCAGGCGCCGGCCACGCGCCGCGCTTGAACGGCGCGGCTGTACGCGTGGGCCACGAGAGGCTTGCCCGCCAGGGGCGCCAGCACCTTCCCCGGGAACCGGGACGACCCATGGCGCGCGGGGATGACCGCCAAGACGGCGGGCTCGGGAACATCAGGCATGAAGCGGGCTCGCACAGGCCGGACTCGACCCGTTAAGTACTTGGTAATAAAGGAGTTAGGCGGGCGGACGGCTTCCCGTTCACCAACGGGACTGTACTGTAACAGACGCGGCGCCCCGTTTCAACGGAGCGGCGTCGCCTCCGATCGCCGGATAAGCCGTCCCGCTTGGCCGTTTACACCCCTGGGCTCTTCAGGCCAAATCGGGCATTGGCGCGCATTACACGCGGCAGGGTACCATGGCGTCTTGACGTTCACAACGGCCCGGCAAGGGGAGGGAGTTCACATGGACAAGAAGCGGACATCGGAATTCACACGGCGGCAGTTCCTGACAGCGGCGGCGGGCGCGGCGGGCACGGGATACAGCCTTATCGTCAAGGCGCCGCAGTCCCTCGCGGCCGCCCTGGATCCCGCGGAGCGGCCGGGCGTCACGGAGGATTTGGTGGACATCGGCGGCGAACTCCGCGCCCTCGCGCCGGACGACGCGGCCATGGCGGAAACCGAGCCCAACATGCGCCGTGTCAACCTGGAGGCCGACCTCGCCGTGTGCGGCGGCGGCATGTCCGGCGTATGCGCCGCCCTCGCGGCGGCGCGGAACGGCGCCCGGGTGGTGCTCGTCCAGGACCGGTCCCGCCTCGGCGGCAACGCCAGCAGTGAGGTCCGCATGCACATCGTCGGCGCGGATCATCACGGGAGCCGGGCGGGTTGGCGGGAAGGCGGCATTCTGGAGGAGTTGCGCCTGGAGAACGCGAAGTGGAACCCCCACAGCGCGTGGGAACTCTGGGACCTCATGCTCTACGACAAGTGCGTGAGCGAGCCCAACCTCAAGCTCATCCTCGACACGTCCATCTACCGGGCGGAGATGGAAGACGAGGAAACGATTTCCGCCATCTGGGCCCGTTGCGACAAGACGGAGCACCTGTACCACATCAAGGCCCCCTTCTTCGTGGACGCCACGGGCGACAGCCGGCTGGGCTTGGAGGCGGGCGCGGATTACCGCGTGGGCCGCGAACCCTACGACGAGTTCTTCGAAGACTTGGCCGGATTCGACGACATCGGCACGACAATGGGCTCCAGTATCTTGTTCACGGCCCGCGAACACGAACAACCCATCCCCTACCGGCCGCCAAGCTGGGCGCGAAAATTGTCGGCGGAGCATTTCCAGCACCGGGGCATCGGCAGCTATGAGTACGGCTACTGGTGGATCGAACTGGGCGGCGTCTACGACAATATCCGCGACAACGAACGGCTGCGCTTCGAGCTTCTCGCCATCGTCCTCGGCGTCTGGGATTACATCAAGAACAGCGGCGAGTTTCCGGAGTCGGAGAACTGGGCGTTGGAGACCGTGGGCATGATCCCCGGCAAGCGCGAATCCCGCCGGCTCGAAGGCGACGTGATGATGACGCAGCAAGACCTGGAAGGCGGATGGCGCAACGCCCATGACGGCGTGGCCATCGGGGGCTGGCCCCTCGACGACCACCCCGCCCTCGGCTTCGACGCGCCGGACGTCGCTCCCTTCCGCTCCATCCGCATTGATGAGGCCTACAACATCGCTCTGGGCGCCCTCTACTCCCGGAACATCCGCAACCTGTTCATGGCGGGCCGCAACATCAGTTGCAGCCACGTGGCCTTCTCCTCCACCCGCGTCATGGGCACGTGCAGCGTGGTGGGTCAAGCCGTCGGCGCGGCCGCGGCCATGTGCGTGGAGGAGGGCTTGCATCCGAGGGAACTGCGGGCCGATTCCGGCGCAATGCGGCGGTTGCGGCAACGGCTTCTCCGGGATGACCAGAGCATCCGCAACGCGCGGAACGAGGATCCCGATGACTTCGCGCGGGAAGCGTCGGCCAGGGCGTCGTCCTCGGTCATGGACAGCGAACCCGGATACGTCATCAATGGGTTGACCCGGGACATGCCGGGAGAAGTGACGAACCGGTGGATGGGCGACATGGAAGACGAAGGCGGGCCATGGATCGAACTCACATGGGACGAGCCACGGACCCTCGGCGAGGTGCGGATCGTCTTTGACAGCGGCTTCCACCGGGAGCTGACCCTCACCGCGCAGCACGCGCGCCAGGACCGCATGGAGCTGGGCCCGCAGCCGGAAACGGTCCGGGATTATGTGTTGACGGCCGTCACGGAGGATGGCGATGAGATCGTCCTCGCCGAGGAAGAGGGCAACTATCAACGTCTGCGCCGCCACACCGTGGATCCCGTCGCCATCACGTCCCTGCGCTTGACCGTCCACGCCACGAACGGCAACCCCGAGGCCCGGGTCTACGAGCTCCGTTGCTACGAGGCCGGCTAGCACGCTAACCCTTCGGCCGCCGTCCGCTTTGAGTGGGCCGCTCCTTGTCCCCACGCAGGCGGCGGCGGTATGCTTGTGTCCAGGCCCAATGGCGGCCCGCCTCGGCCCGGCTATCAGGAGTGAACGGCGCCGCCGAAGCAGAGCCGTAGTAAGGACAATTCTGGCCCGCTGGGCCAGACAGCCGCGCCGCCAAGCGCGGTGCGAAGGAGACGCTAGGGGCATGATGGCGAGCCGTGAATCGTTACTGCAAGAGATCCTAAACCAGTTCAGCGGAGTGTTGCGGGAGCAGTATTTGCGCCGCTTGCCGCGGCCGCTGGCGGACATGGTGGAAGGCTACGTACGGGAGATGTTCGAACTCGCGCAAGAAGGGCGGCCCCCGCGTTTGGCTCTCGTGGGCCGCCGCGGCTCGGGCAAATCCAGCCTTGTCAACGCCATCTTCCAGGAGGAAGTGGCCACCGTGGGGTCCGTGAAGAGTCAAACAGGCCGCGGCCAGTGGTACACGTACAAGGGTTCGGCCGGCGCTCTCGACATCCTGGACACCCGCGGCATCGGCGAGGGCACGCGCCCGGCGGAAGCCACCGGCGCCGCGACGGCTGACGCGGAGGTGGAAGCCGCCCTGCGCGAACAGGCGCCCGACGCCCTCCTCTTCCTGGTGAAGGCCAAGGAAGTCGACGCGCAGATCGGCCCAGACCTCAAGGCCGTCAAGCGCCTCTGGGCCACCGTCCAGGCCGAGCACCACTTCCCCATGCCCGTGGTGGGCGTCGTAACCCAAGTGGACGAACTGGACCCCCTGCGGATCAGCGAGCCGCCTTTCGATCGCGACCCGAAGAAGCAGGCCAACATGGCCCACGCCGAGGAGCTTCTCGCCAGCCAGTTGAAGGCGGCGCTGCCCGATGAGCCGCTTCGGGTCTTTAGCGTGTGCGCGTACATGGAGTTCGAGGGCGGCGAAATCGCCTACAGCCGCTTGTGGAACATCCATGCCCTGCTCACCTACCTCATCGACGTGTTGCCGAAGACGACTCAGATGGAGTTGGCCAGGCTGACGCAACTGCGGTCTCTTCAGGAGAAGCTGGCGCGGAATCTCGTCCGCCAGAGCGCCCGCATCGCCGCCGGGGTCGCCGCCGTGCCCATCCCCATCGCCGACGTCGCGCCGCTCACGGCCTTGCAACTCAGCCTCGTCCTCATCATCGGCCGGATTTCGGGACGTAACATGGATGAAAGCACGGCCCGGGAATTCCTCGCCGCCGTGGGCCTCAACGTGGGCGTCGCCTACGCCGCGCGCACCCTGGCGCGGCAACTCGTGAAGCTCTTCCCCTTCCCCGGAGCGGGCAGCGCCGTTTCCGCGGGCATGGCCTACGGCGCCACTGTCGGCATCGGCGAAGCCGCCATCGCCTACTTCATCGAAAGCGCGAGCAAGGACGACGCGCGCCGGGTCTATGAGCGGCGGCGCGAGGAAGCGCAAGAAGAAGCCCCGGATCCCGAGGAACTCCCCCGTTTGCCCGCGCCCTGAACGCGGCCTCCCACGAGGGGGACGCGTTCGCGGAACTCCAGGACTCCAGGGAAACAAGGGTCTATGATGAAGAAATCCGTGAAGAAGAGCGGCCTGGACGAGGCCTCCTCCACGAGAGAGGACTTGGCCTACTGGCTCGCCAGACCCGCGCGCGAGCGCATTGCCGCCGTCGAGGTTCTCAGAAGGCAACGTCATGGAAGTTCAGCAAGACTTCAGAGAGTGGCTCGCGTTATTAAACAAACACGCCGTTGAATACCTTATCGTTGGCGTAAACGAAGCTCCGCGGGGTTGACCCCCAAGAAGAAACTCTGAGAGCTATCCGCGCCGCCTTCACGCAAGCGCGGCGCGCAGGCGCTCCATGAGCCATAGGCAATCATCCGCGGTCAAGCCGGACCCCAACTCGGCCGCGCCGCTGGCGGTCTGGATCTCCACCGCGCACTCAACCCCCGCGCATTCCATGATCTGCCCGGGATCACTCAAGTCCACGCCCTCTTCCGCAAGCCACTCTGCTCCATAGACGCCTTCCAACTCCGCCGCCAGTTCGGCAAGGTCCCGCCAATACAACTCCCGCGCGTCGCCCTCGATGTCCGCCACAATCGCGCGGGCGCGCACAGGCTCTGGCGTACTCGGCGCAACGGGCGTTATGCGCGTCTGGAAAAGGGTTCGGGCTTCGTGCACGACGCCGTCAGACGCGATCCGGAACCGCTGAAACGAACGGCATTCCATCGCCAGGACCACCACCCCAACCGCCACCCCCGCCAGCATCGCCAAGGCGGCGCCAAGGCTCCCCGCGGACAACGAGGCGGCCGCTTGAACGGCCATGCCGACCGCGCCCGCCGTCCAAATCGCCAACCAAACCCCCAAAAACGCCCTCAGCCCCAAACGGCGGGGGCGCAACTCGACGATACGCGCGTCGCCTTCCCGCGCATGGGACAAGCGGAACCCCTTGCCCTGGCGCTCCTCAACGGTACCCTCTGCCTGCGCCACATCTCCGCCCTCCAGCAGAATCACATCATTCACAAAAACACACCGGGAGTCTTTCTTCTGCGCTCTGCGATTCCGTGGTCTATTATTGTCGGCGAGACGTCGGCGCTACAAGTCCCCCTTCGAAGCCTGTCCCCACGAAAACGCAGGAGGGGATTTAGGAGATATTTGGCCACGAAATCTTACGAAAGAACACGAAATAAAGCAAAGAAAACCACAGAGTCGCAGAGGACACAGAGAACAATCTCCATGCGCTCCGCGACTCCGTGGTTTATGCCACCACCTTCCCCGTAAGCTCTACTCCCTATCACGTCCCCCACGAAAACGCAGGAGGGGTTTCGTAGCGCTGGCATCTTGCCGGCAGGATGCCGGCGCTACAAGTCCCCCTTCGGAGCCTGTCCCCGCGAAAGCGGGGAGGGGATTTGGGGGGATGTTTTCGTGGTCTTTCGTTGCTGCATCAAGGCGCTACTGGACGCCCAGGGCGGCGTTGATGACAATCTGCACGTCCACGGCGTCGGGCCGGACCTTGTTGTCCGAGCCGCTGAACACATACTTGTACTCGGGCCCTTCTGGCACACTCTCGCCGAGGACGGCGCGGATCATCAACTGCACGTCTTGCGCCGTCACGGCGCCGTCGCCGTTCACGTCGCCCTTGCGCCCCAAGGAGATGACGAGATCCACCGCCGTACCGGGCGCCAACACTTCCCCGGCCGCGACAGACATGGACAACACCGCGCCCCGGGGGACGTCCGTACTGTATTCCTCCGTCACTTCGCCCACTTCCAAGTCCGCCTCCGCCAGCGCGGCCCCGGCGTCTTCCGGGTTCAAGCCCGTGAGGTCCGGGGTGCTCCGCTCCGGCGGCTGCGAGCCGTACTCATAGGCGCCCAAGTCATAGCCGCCGTCCCATGGCCGCTCATGGCCGAGCCGGTCCCGATCCGGGGCCTGGACTGGGACTGTTTCGGGCCTCGGCGGTCGTGTCCGACGCGTCCATTCGAATACTTCCTCGGCCGTTCCCGCGTTGCGCGCCGGCGACTCCGCCGTCAGCCGGAAGTCCCACTCGTCCGGGTTTTCGAAGAGGGGGTCCGCGTCCAGGACCGCCCGCGTTCCGCCGCCGCCCTCCAGGATGCCGTGAACAAAGCGCCACGGCGCATGCTCCTGGTCTGGAATCTGGGGCTCACTATTTCCCCGCACTATGCTGTTTAATACGAACAAGTGAGCAATGCCTCGGATGTCTCCCCCCGGTCTGCTTCCCCAGGTGAACAGGGCGCCGCCGCGCTCCCCGGCGATGTTTCCGGTAAACGTACAGTTCACAACGGCGACCGCCACGACGACCTCCTGGTACATGCCGGTCGTATGATGACGCGCCAAGAGCGCGCCGCCGCGATCGCTCGCCTCGTTGTCCACGAAGACCGAATTCGTTATCCGGCCGTTGCGGTGAACGGCAATAGCGCCGCCATGGGCCGCCGCGTTCTCCGCGAAAAACGAATCCGAAATGTGCGTGTCCGCAACAGGTTCTCCTCTGGACAGCGTACGATCCTGCACGGCGCCGCCCCGGCCGTCCGCCACGTTGCCGATGAAGCGGGAGTTTCGGATCTGTTGCACACCGTACACCGCGCCGCCGTCCTCCAGCGCGCTGTTGCCCTCGAAAACACTGTCTCTGACCACTGTCGGAAGGCCCCGTTCCGCCGCGTACTCGCCGTGGACGGCGCCGCCGAACTCGGCGCTGTTGCCCTCGAAGTGGGAGTTCACAATGCTGACCGCGCCGCGCACGGCGCCGCCGTCCCGGGCCGCGTTGCCTTCGAAGCGGGAGTCGTAGATCCGGCCGCCCTGGACTGCGCCGCCGTCGTTGTTCAGAAACACGCAACGCCGTATCACTGCTTGGTCCAGGTGTTCCTCGGCTATCGTGACGGCGTGGCTGAGGGACCGATAAGGCGGCGATCCCCAAAAGTCTTCGACATAGCAATTCTCCATAAGCGCCAAAGCTCCGAAGAACGCGTATGGTGGTCCGAATTGTAGGCTGTCCACATCCCGCCAGTAGCCTCCCTCGAAAAAACAGTTCCGGACAACAAGACCAACGGAGCCGTCGTC